>CAZUZE010000040.1:0-13506 GCA_964624565.1 uncultured Robiginitalea sp. | reverse complement strand
GGCTTCGGGACGCCCGAAAACCCGCCTGTCGTCGCCGCTTTTACCCACCACGACCCGGCAGGGGAAAAGGCCGGCCGGAACGACTTCCAGACCCAAAGCATCGCCTACAGCCTGGACCAGGGCAGGACCTGGGCCAAATACAGCGGGAACCCGGTTGTAAGGAACGATCAGGAAATAAGGGACTTCCGCGACCCGAAGGTCGTTTGGTATGAACCCGGGGAAAAATGGGTAATGGCCCTGGCCGTGTACGACAGGGTCCAGTTCTTCGCTTCTGCCGACCTGAAATCCTGGGAGTACCTCTCCGAGTTTGGCATCCCGGGGGATACCCGCCTTTGGGAGTGCCCGGACCTGTTCCCCCTTAAGGTAACCCCGGGCGGGGAGGTGAAATGGGTGCTGATTGTCAGTATTCAGCAGGAGGCCCCCAACGGGGGTACGGCCACGTCCTATTTTGTGGGCGATTTTGACGGTACCCGCTTTTCGGCAGATCCTGCGGACCAGAAATGGCTGGACTGGGGGACGGACAACTATGCCTTCGTCACCTGGGACAACGCCCCGGTGGAGGCTTCTGAGCGGCTCGGGATCGGGTGGATGTCCAACTGGCAGTACGCCCAGGAGGTGCCCACAGGATCCTGGAGGTCCGCCATGACAGTCCCCAGGGTGCTGCGCCTGCATGCCGAAGGGAAGGGGTATGCCCTGAGCGCCAACCCCGTGGAATCCCTGAAGGGGCTTCGGGGGGTGGCTGCCGAGGTGGCCGCCCGGAACGTCCGTGGAGAAGAGCGGATCGAAGGTGCTTTTTCCCCATCCCAATGTGAGATCCTCCTGAAAACCAACCTGGCCGCCACCACGGCAGCCCTTTTCGGGATCACCCTTTCCAACAGTGCCGGGGACCGTCTGATCCTCGGGTTTGACAGGGCGAACAACCAACTCTGGGCAGACCGGAGGACTTCCGGCTCCCCAGGGTTTTCGGACGACTTCTTTACCGGGCCGCACACGGCCCCCCTGGATCTAAGCCCCGGGGCAGATCCGAATCTCAGGATCCTTCTGGATGTGGCCTCCCTGGAGGTATTCGCGGAGGGCGGGCGACTCAATTTCACGGAAATATTCTTCCCCTCCGAACCCTACGATACCCTGACCTTCTGGGCGGACGAAGGGGAGTGGGCACTGGAATCGGCTACAGTGTATCCCCTTAAAAGTATCTGGTAAACAAGCAGATACCCGTTCTTTCCCCAATACCCCGGGATGACTTTGGTCATAGCAGGAGTGGTGCGCATGCCCTATTTTTAAGATTGGTATGGACCCCAATCAATCCATAGCATTCAGGATCAGGGCGTTTCTCGCCGAAACGGGGGAGCTGGCGTATTTCGCAGGCCGGTTTTTCAGGGAAGTGCTCAGGCCCCCCTATGAGTGGCGGGAGTTCCTGCGGCAGTGCTACCAGATGGGGAACCGCTCCCTGATGCTGGTCCTCGTTACCGGTTTTATCATAGGACTGGTGCTGACCCTCCAATCCAGGCCCACCCTGATCGAATTCGGGGCGGAATCCTGGATGCCAAACATGGTGGGGATCTCAATAGTTCGTGAGATCGGGCCGGTGATTACCGCCCTGATTTGTGCGGGCCGGATCGCCTCCGGAATCGGGGCCGAACTCGGTTCCATGCGGGTGACCGAACAAATTGACGCCATGGAGGTTTCCGGGACGAACCCGTTCAAATACCTGGTGGTAACCCGCATAATGGCAACCACCCTGATGCTTCCGTTGCTGGTCGTTTTCGGGGATTTTATCGCCCTCTACGGCTCTGCCCTGGTGGAAAACCTGAAGGGCGGCATGAGCTTCCAGTTCTACTTCAATACGGTTTTTAACGCCCTGTCCTATGGGGACTTCATCCCGGCCACCATCAAGTCTTTCTTCTTCGGTTTTGTGATCGGCCTGGTGGGTTGTTACAAGGGGTATTACTGTAAAAAGGGGACTGCCGGGGTGGGAAAAGCGGCAAACACAGCAGTGGTTACCGCCTCCCTCCTGGTGTTTTTTGTGGATTTTATGGCCGTTTTTGTCTCGGATATCTTTTACCAGCTCTGACCTATGGAAACCAGGACAGCACATACAGAAAGTAAGGCCCCGGGCTCCGCCCGGCGGGAAATGATCCGCATCCGTGACCTGCAAAAGCGTTTTGGGGACAACCGCGTCCTGAACGGGTTTGACCTGACCCTCTACGAAGGGGAGAACCTAGTGGTCATGGGCAAGTCGGGCTCTGGGAAATCGGTGATGATCAAGTGCCTGGTGGGGCTCATGGAGCCAGACGCCGGCCTTGTGGAGGTTTTGGGCAAGGAAATCGCGTCCCTTACCCCTGAGGAACTCGACGCCCTCAGGTCCGATATCGGCTTTCTCTTTCAGGGCAGCGCCCTGTATGATTCGATGACGGTACGGGAAAACCTGGAATTCCCCATGCGCCGCCACGCCGGAAAAATAGGCCATGTAAAGGATACGCTGCCCCTGGTGATGGAGGCCCTTGAAAACGTGGGCCTGGCCCATGCCCTGGACCTGATGCCCGCTGAACTTTCGGGTGGGATGAAGAGGCGCGTGGCCCTGGCCAGGGCGCTGATCCTAAAGCCCAAACTGATCTTTTACGATGAACCGACAAGCGGGCTGGACCCGATTACCTCCAAGGAGATCATTGAGCTCATGCGCAACATTCAGCGGAAATACGGGACCTCCTCCCTGATCATCACCCACGATGTGGACTGTGCCCGGGTGATCTCACAGCGCATCCTCCTCCTGGTGGATGGGGTGAATTACGCGGAGGGGACCTTTGAGGAGCTATCGGGGAGTACGGACCCCAAGATCGAAGCATTCTTTAAAAAATAAGTCATGGCAAAATCAACTTCACAATTCGTTAAACTGGGGGTGTTCGTCATCCTGGGTGCCCTGTTGATCCTGGTCATGGCCTACCTGATCGGCAGCGAGCAGAATGTTTTCAGGCCCACCTTCCAGATCACGGCCGTTTTCAGCAATGTCAATGGCCTGCAAAAAGGAAACAATGTCCGGTACTCCGGCATTGACGTGGGTACGGTAAAGGACATCGTGATGGAACGGGACACCAGCATCCGGGTCTATATGCAGATACAGGAGGATATGCTGGCCCACATTAAGGACAATGCCGTGGCGGTGGTCGGGTCGGATGGCCTGGTGGGCAGCATGCTGGTCAATATCCTGCCCGGCCAGGGCACCGGGACCCTGGTCAAAGACGGGGATGAGATCGCCACCTATACCCGCATCAGTACCCAGGACATGCTCACCACCCTGAACGTCACCAATGAAAATGCCTCCCTGCTGACGGCCGACCTGCTGGAGGTCACCCATGCGCTGCGCAATGGCTCCGGCGTGCTCTCCCAGCTGCTCTACGACACCGTCATGGCCGGGGACCTCCGGCAGGGCTTCCACAACCTGAAGGTTAGTACCGCACGGACGGAACAGGCCATCGGCAGGTTAAACGACATGATCGGGCAGTGGCGGCTGGAACAAAGCACCCTCCGTTTGCTGACCGATGATCCGGAGTTCGCCGGGCAACTCCGCAGGGTGGCGGACAACCTCGACTCCTCGGGGCAGGAGGTCCGGGAACTCACCAGCCGCCTGAACGACCTGGTTGGCGGCCTGCAGCAGGGGGAGGGGACCCTGGGGATGATGCTGACCGATACCGCGGTGGCGGCCGAAATCAGGCACGGGCTCCGTCACCTGGACTCGGGCCTTGTCAAATTTGACCAGAATATGGAAGCCCTCAAACACAACTGGCTTACCCGGGGGTATTTCAAAAAACTCGAAAAAAAGCAGGAAAAGGAAAACAAAAAGGACTAAAAAAAACCGCCATGAAACGAATCACGGCGGTCCCCGGAAGACAGGGGCAGGCAGATGCAAACACTGACATGCAAATACCCCTCACCACATCTGCTCCTTACAGGAAGTTGCCCTTGTCATCCAGTTTTAATTTCAGGGTCTTGTCCCCGTTTTTCAATGTCACCTTGTAGGTCTTCTCCACGCCTTTGGTTTCATGGTACCGGACCAGGTAGACATCCTCACTCACCACCCATCCGGGAAACCGATCCAGGACGGCGTTGTTCACACTTTCGGGGAGTTTGACATTCTTGAATTTTTCGATGGTGCGAATAATCTTTCCATCGGCATTGTAGGCAGCCAGGATTTTTCCGTCCGGGATGTAAAAATTGATTTGGTAGTAATCGTAGTCATCCTGATAGTAGTCGGAGTCCTCAAGGTTAAAGGCCGCCACCTTCCGCTCCAGCATTTTAACGGGGATGGCCACAGGTTCTTCAGATGCCAGGCTATTGAGGTATTTGTAGTTTGTGGCATAGAGGACCACTTCGGACAATTCTTCGGTCTTGATGACCTGTGCCAGCATCGGGCTGGTCAACCCGACACATAGCAGACTTAACAGCAACTTTTTCATGGCTAGGATTTTAAGTTAATACTCAAAGGGCATATCTGCAGTCTGTCATGTAAAAGTACCTGCCTGCTCCCTCCCGGACAATGACCTGCATCAGTCCGGCCGGCGGGAATCGCGTCCTGGGGCAGGGTTGCTGACGCAAATCATTGGGGCTGCCCGGGCCGTTTCGTAGTTTAAACGTCGAAACGATACCGGCTGGCATTCAGTTCGATACCGCCTGAAAGAGCAATATCCAGCCCGAATCCATCGGTCAGGTTGCTGGAAAGGATCTCAAACACACACCCCTATGCTAAGCCAGAACGCCATTGAAATCCTCGAAGCCCGGTATCTGCGGAGGAACGATGCCGGGGAGCTCATCGAACGCCCTGAGGAATTGTTCCGCAGGGTGGCGAGGGCCGTGGCCCGCCCGGAGCGGGGAGAGGCAGCGGTCTGGGGGCAACGGTTTTTCCGCCTGATGCAGGAAGGGGAATTCCTCCCCAACTCCCCGGCCCTTATGAATGCCGGGCTGGAGGAAGGACAGCTCAGCGCTTGTTTCGTGCTGCCCGTGGAGGACACCCTCCAATCCATTTTTGAAACACTCAAGCGCGCCGCACTGATCCACCAGAGCGGGGGAGGGACCGGGTTCAATTTCTCCTCCCTGCGGCCCAGGGGGGATCGCACCGGGGCTGGTCCCGGTTCGGCAGCGGGCCCGCTGGCCTTTATGAAAGTGTTCGACCAGGCTACCGAACAGGTAAAGCAAGGGGGGCGGAGGCGGGGCGCCAATATGGGCGTCCTCGATATTTCGCATCCGGATATCCGGGCGTTCATAGAGAGCAAGACAGACCCTGACTGCCTTCGGAATTTCAATATTTCAGTGGGGGTGAGCGATGTTTTTATGCAAACGGTGAAGACAGGGGGGCAATGGGCCCTTTACAATCCCAGGGACGGCAGCAGGCGGGCCGAGGTGCCTGCCCGGGAACTATGGGAACTGATTTGCCGGAAGGCATGGGAGACCGGGGATCCGGGACTGCTGTTTATGGACGCGATCAACAGGGCGAACCCCCTGCCTGCCCTTGGCCCCCTACGGGCGACCAACCCATGTGGCGAACTCCCCCTTTTTCCCAATGAAAGCTGCAACCTTGGCTCCATCAACCTCCGGAAGATGCTCAGGGCCGTGCCGGACAGGGCGCCGGTCCTGGACTGGGCAAAGCTCGCAGGAGTTGTTGCCCTGGCCCTGAGGTTCCTCGACAATATGATCACCATAAACCACTTCCCCTTGCCTGAGATCCGGGACAAAACCCTGTCCAACCGGAAAGTGGGCCTCGGCCTGATGGGATGGGCAGAATGCCTGATAGAAATGGGAATCCCCTATGCCTCAAAACAGGCTGTGGAACTCGGGCGCAAACTCATGCGGTTCGTACGGGATAAAAGTTATGAGGCCTCAGAGGCCCTGGCAGCAGAGCGGGGGGCTTTTCCGAATTGGCGCCAAAGCCACTTTTATCCGCAACGCCCGATGCGCAATGCCACTTGCAACAGTATTGCCCCCACCGGAAGCATTTCGGTGATCGCCGGCACCTCCTATTCGATCGAACCGCTTTACGCCCTTGCTTTCAGGCGGGTGGGAATCCTGGAGGGTTCCGGGCAACTCGAAATCAATACCCTGGCAAAACAGGTTTTGCAAAGCTCTGGATACTGGACAGAGGAGGTTCAGGAAGCCATTATGCAAACAGGGGGGATCGCCGGCGCTCCACGGATACCGGAAAAACTGCGCGCTTTGCTGGCAACGGCCCATGAAATCCCCTGGGACTACCACCTTGCCCATCAACAGGCTTTTCAGGAACACACGGACAACGCCGTTTCCAAAACCATAAACCTGACGGGAAATACGCAGGAAACAGAAGTTTCATCCATTTACTTTAAGGCGTGGGAAAGGGGCCTGAAAGGGATTACAATTTACCGGGACGGTTCAAAAAATGCACAGGTTTTCAGGCATTGTCGTGGGGCTGTGAGCTGTGAGTTATGACCCCGGGGCGGAGGGCTCCAACCGGATTTTGCGCAGCTCCCATTTGCCGGGGACCGTTTCGACGACCAGGAGCCCGTTTCCAAGGAGCCTGGAGGTCAGTGCGGGCCGTTCATATCGCCTTTGAATGTTTTGGCCACGAGGATGCCCAGGGCATATCCATCCTTAAAAGGGGTCAGGTCATGGCTTTCGGGATCCCCCTTTTCGCTCCATACCAGGTCATCGCGGAATTCGATTACCAGGTTCCCCTCTGTATCTATAAACCCCCACTTGGTGTCCCTCCGGATGGCAGCCAGTCCTTCGTGGAATGGGCTTACTTCGTCCAGTTCTTCAATAATTGGTTTGTTGAGGGTCTTCAGGGACTGGGTAGATCCTGAATGGGGCGCGACCAGGAATGCGCCAAGGCAAGTAAGTGTCAGGGCTAAATTTTTCATGACTTAAATTTTGAGTTTCAAAAAAGGGTACCGCATGCACGGGAACCTAAAAGCAGGTCCGGTGATGCGGTTCCGATATGACGGGGGCCAGCCTAAAACATAAGGTTGGAATAGATCATATGCTTGAGGTCCTTTGGAAGGGAATCCCGGACGTCTTCAAGTTCGCCAAGGGAAACGTACTTTCTGAGGAACATAAAGGTGAGCTGGATATATTTCTCTGCCAGGTCATCCTCATAGCCGAAATCATTGACGGCTGCGACTCCGTTGTGTTTCCTTACCATTTCGATGAACTCCTCCATATGCTTGATCCGGTCCGGCCTGCGCCGCATGGTCCAGCCATTGACGTAAACGGCCTTGAGGAACATAGGGAGTTGTGCGATCAGCTGCAGGGATTCTTCAAAGGGGATTATATCCCTCAGGGCATAGAGGGTGGAGGTGAGGATCCGGCCCGCTTTGTCTTTATCGGGCCCGAAACCCATGTGTTCTGTGTACGCATTCAGAAATGCGTTTCCATCATTCGCGTATTGATTGAAGTTGAGTGCCATGATACCATCATTTTGGGATTCACCCCTAAAAGTGGCTTATTTTCATGGGTTGGGAAATGACCTGCGTCAATCCGGACCGGATTCACCTCTCCCTTTTTCAGCCCTGTGGAGCGCCTCTCCTTCCACAATGGCGGGACCGGAGGAAGTGCCGATCCGCGTGGCCCCCGCCTGCAGGTATTTCAGGGCGGTTTCATAATCCCGTATCCCTCCTGAGGCCTTTACCCCAAGGGCGTCTCCCACTTCGGACCGCATCAGGCGCACATCTTGCAGGGTGGCTCCCTGCGTCCCAAAGCCGGTGGAAGTTTTCACAAAATCCCAGCCTGCCTCGCCGGCGAGTTGGCAGGCCATCCGTTTCTGGGCATCGGTGAGGTAACAGGTTTCCAGGATCAGTTTGAGGACCGCTGCCGGAACCGCCTCGCGGATGCGCCTGAGTTCCTGTCCTACTTCACGGGTTTTGCCGGAGGTCATCCAGCCGAGGTTCAGGACCACATCCAGCTCTTCAGCCCCGTCTTTATAATAGCTTTCGGCTTCAAAACACTTGGCAGAGGTACCGGTATTCCCGTGGGGGAACCCGACGACAGCCGCCAGCCCTGTATCGCTGCCGGCAAGCAGGGACCTGCAAAGCCCCACCCAGGTCCCGGCCACACATACCGCCCGGACCCCGGTTTCCAGCCCTTCCCGGCAAAGCTTTCGTATATGTGCTTCGCTGGCATCCGGCCTGAGCAGGGTATGGTCTAAATACCGGGCTATTTTCATCTGGATCGGGATTTGAATAAAGGTAGGAAGAATTGTCCATTCGCCGGGAACCCGGGAGGGGTACGCCAACTGACAGAAGTCATATCCGGTGGATTCCCTGATCGGTACCTTTAAGGTATCACAAATCCCGGCCGCACCATGAAAACGATCCTGATCCCCACTGATTTTTCCGACAATGCCTGGCATGCCATTTCCTATGCCATGAATTTCTTCAAGGATGAAACGTGTACCTTTTACTTTCTCCACACGTATTCCCCCGCCTTCTATCGCATGGATTATGTGGTGGGAGGACCGAGTTTCAGCGCCATCCCGGACGTAGGGGTGGACATTTCCCTGATGGGCCTGGAAAAGACCGTGGCAGACGTTCGTGAAATATACGACAACCCGAAACACCGTTACGAGGTCGTTTCCTCCTTCAATACGCTCACCGATGAGATTCGCGAACTGGTGGAAAAAAAGGATATCGACCTGGTGGTCATGGGTACACAGGGTGCCAGCGGTGCCAAAGAAGTCTTTCTCGGTTCCAATACGATTTTCGTGATCCGGAAGGCCACGGTTCCGGTCATGGCCATTCCGGAAAAGGTCAAATACCACCCGGTTCGCAATATGCTGTTCCCCAGCGATTACCTCACCCGGTATGCCCCGGGGGATTTACAGCCCATCCTTCAGATGGCGCGCATGCACCAGGCCCGGATAACCCTGTTGCACGTCATGGAGGAAAACGGGCTCACGATGGCCCAGAAAGAGCACAAGGCCCACCTGGAGAGGCACCTGGAAGAACTGGAATATGAGACGGTTGAGCTCGAGGGGAAACTGATGCCCGACGCCGTCCTCGAATACATAGGCGAACACCCTGCTGACCTGCTGGTGATGATGAACCGGAAGCACTCCTTCCTGGAACGCCTGTTGATCCGGCAAAATATCGATAAAATCGGGTTCCACGTACAGATTCCCTTTGTAGTTGTGCCGGACTCTGTTGAATTGTAAATACACGTGCAGTTGCCATGAAGACGATCCTGTTGCCCATAGACTATTCCCCGGATGCATGGAATGCCATTTTTACGGCATTCAAGCTTTTTCGCAAAGCGGATGTCCGTTTTTTGTTGCTCAACACCTATGAACCTTCCCTTGTGAATGTGCTGGGAGACCATGGGGAAAAACGACTCGGGATGATCTACGAATCCCTGGAGGCCGAATCCCGCGGGAAAATGAAGAAGGTCCTGGAAGAGCTGTCTGCACACGAATTGAATCCCGGATTTGAAGTCAAAACCCGTTGTGCCCCCGGGGACCTTATCGCAGAGGTGAAGAAGCTGGTGGACAAAGACCGCGCCGACCTTATTGTCATGGGGACAAAGGGGGCTACCGGGGCCGAACGGGTATTTATGGGAAGCAATGCGGTTCGGATGATAGCCCATATTACCAACCGCCCGGTCCTTGCTGTTCCCGGGGCTTATAATTTTCAACAGCTTCAAAAGGTGGTACTGCCCACCGACTTCATGCATTTCTACGAAACTTTCGAACTTCAGCCCCTGCTGGAGCTCGCTGGGCAATGGGGGGCTGAAATCCACGCGGTACATGCCAGCGGGGAATCCAGGCTCAACCCCACACAGGAGTCCCACAGGGAAGTGCTTCGCACCCGTCTTGAGGGCCTTTCATCGAAATTTGTCGAGATTCCCTTAAAGACCAGTATCTCGGATGCGATCCGCTCTTATGCACTGAGTGAAAGGGCAGACCTTATTGCCCTGTTACAGCACCGCCACAATTTCTTTGAGGCATTCACAAAAGAAAAAGTGGTAAAGCGCATCGCCTTTGATACGCAAATACCACTTTTGGTACTTCCCAAACACCTCTAGAAGAACATGGTCTGAAGGTTGCGTTCGTTAAAACTGAGCAGCGGCAACTGATTCCGGGAAGCCATTTGTTTTACGTGCCCCCTGTGGAACAGTTTTTTGGCCGGGCTTTTATGGATGCGCTCCAGCATGGCAATCATCCCTGCATGCCGGTTTCTGGAGTATTTTTCGAGGCTGGAAATGATGTTGTCGGACTCCAGGATTTCAAAATGGATGCGGTCATAGTCTATTTTGGCGGAAACCATTTCTTTGAACCATTCCATCTGGGTGTGCCCGGCATATTCCTTGTCTGGGGTCACATGTACCACCCGAATATCGGCGTTCCAGATTTTTGCCAGTTCCACGACCTTTTCAAGTGCCTTCAGGTCTTCTACCTCAAAATCCGTGGCATAGACCAGGTCGGTCAGTTTTTCGAATTCGTAGGTGGAGGGTACTGTAAGGACGGGGCAGGGGGCCTTGTCGATGAGTTTTTTGGCGGTGCTGCCCATCACGAACTCTTTCAGGGCATTTTCCCCCTTCATCCCCACGATAATCAGGCGTACATGCCAGTCTGTGGCTTTTGAAATGATCCCGGAGAGTACGGACATGTTTTCCACGGGTTCAAAGGCAATCTCGGCGGGGCGTTCGCCCGTCTCCCCAATGACGGCCTCGTAAAAGTCGATCAGGCGCTTTCGTTCATGGCCTCCCGTATCTTTTCGCAGATCGGGGAAGGGGGCCTCCAGCTGGGTTCCCAAAATGGTGGGCAAATCGTAAACATGTGTCATGACCAGTCGCATCCCGAGCATTTTGCTCAGGCTGTTGGCATATTTCAGGGCACTTGCTGAGGCCATGGAAAAGTCGGTGGCGTAGAGGATGGATTTCATTTCTTATTTGGTTTAAACGGTATTCTCTTAGAGGAATAAAAGTAGTTCAGTACCCGCGCAACACAAATGATTTTGGTCAGTCCGGGAATTTTGCACCCGTATGGCCGGGTACCTTCCTCAGGGAGAATTGCAGCTGAAGAAAGGCCGATTTTCCTCAGGGAACCGCTATTTTTGCAACAACATCAAATCATCCGGGATGCAAAGGAACAAAGCCATATATATCGCAACTATTGAGGCCAACAGCGGAAAATCAATCGTCGCCCTCGGGCTGATGCACCTGCTGCTCGGCCGGATGGCGAGGGTGGGGTATTTCAGGCCGATCATCAATGACTACCCGGATGGCGAACAGGACAACCACATTGCGACCATCCTCTCTTACTTTAAAATCCCGATGCAGTATGAGGAGGCCTATGCCTGCACCCGAAGCGAGGTCGTCCAGAAAAACAGCCGGAACCAGGAGGACCAGGTCCTGGATAAGATCATTTCCAGATACAAGGCCATCGAGAGCAAGTTCGATTTCGTGCTGGTCGAAGGAACGGATTTTGTGGGGGAAGGAGCGATTATTGAATGGGATTTCAACGTATTGATCGCCAAAAACCTGGGGATTCCTGCCATTATCATCTCCAGCGCCCAGGGCAAGGCCATTGGGGAGTTCGAAAATTCCCTCGCCCTGGCCTGCGATTCCTTTGCAGACCGTGGGGTGAAGGTCCTGATGGTGGTGGCCAACAAAGTGGACCCCGATGCTGCGGAAATGGTCCTTAACAGGCTGGAGAAGGAGCTGCCCGATGACATCCTGGTGGGTGCCATCCCGCTCAACCCGGCCCTGGCGAACCCAAGCATCCGCGAAATTGTCGCGGCCCTTGGGGGCACGGTCCTCTTTGGGGAGGCGCACCTGGACAACCAGGCGGGCCATTTTGGGGTGGGCGCCATGCAATTGCGGAACTACCTGAACTATATGGGGCAGGATACCCTGGTCATTACCCCGGGAGACCGCGCCGATATCATCCTGGGCGCCCTGCAGGCCCATATTTCCAAAAATTACCCGTCCGTCTCCGGAATCTTCCTCACCGGGGGGCTGATCCCTGAAGATTCCATAATCCGCCTTATCGAAGGGCTATCCGAGATCGTCCCGATTATCTCTGTACAGGACGGGACCTATGCCGTTACCAATCAGATCGGTGCGGTCAAGCCCCGGATTTACCCGGAGAACCACCAGAAGATTTCCCGCTCCCTCAAGGATTTTTCGAAATACCTCCCGGAGGATGCCCTGGCCGAGCGCCTGGTTACGTTCCGCCCCAACGGGATTACCCCCAGGATGTTCCAGTACAACCTGCTCAAGATGGCCCAGTCCGAGCGAAAGCGCATCGTTTTGCCGGAAGGGACGGATCCCCGGATCCTCAGGGCTACCCGGGACCTGGTGCAGATCCGGGCAGCGGAGATTACCCTGTTGGGCAATAGTGAGGAGATCCGGAAAAAGGTGGAGTTGCTGGGGATCGACCTGGACCTGGACAAGGTCCGGGTAATCGACCCGATGAATTCTCCCCAGGCCGCCGATTACGCAAATACCCTTTACGAGCTCCGCAAGCACAAGAACATGGATCCTGCCACCGCACGGGACCTGATGGAGGATGTCTCCTATTACGGGACCATGATGGTCTATAAAGGGCATGCGGATGGGATGGTATCCGGGGCCACCCATACCACCCAGCATACGATCCGTCCCGCCCTGCAGTTCATCAAGACCCGGCCCGAGGCCTCCCTGGTCTCCTCCGTGTTTTTTATGCTGTTGGCAGACCGGGTGGTCGTCTTCGGGGACTGCGCCATCAACCCCAACCCAACGGCGGAAGAGCTCGCAGCCATCGCCATTACCTCTGCAGATACCACCATGGCCTTCGGGCTGGAGGCGCGTATCGCCATGCTCTCCTATTCGTCGGGGAGTTCCGGGCAGGGTGCCGATGTGGACCGGGTCCGGGAGGCCACTGCCCTGGTCCGGAAATTGCGCCCGGACCTCAAAGTGGAAGGCCCCATTCAGTATGACGCCGCCGTCGACCTGAAGGTGGGCAGGAGCAAGCTTCCGGATTCCGAAGTCGCTGGGCGGGCCACGGTCTTTGTCTTTCCCGACCTTAACACCGGGAACAATACCTACAAGGCGGTTCAAAGGGAAACGGGCGCCCTGGCAATCGGCCCGGTTTTGCAGGGATTGAACAAGCCGGTAAACGATTTAAGCCGGGGGTGCACAGAGGAAGATATTTTCAACACGGTCGTCATTACGGCCATTCAGGCCCAGAGGGGATAGCCCCAGCCGCCATAGAAACTAAACCAGACACGCATGAAGGCAAGGATCCTCGTTTTGAATGCCGGCAGTTCCTCCCTGAAGTTCCACCTGCTTGGGATGCCCGAAGAGGCATCCCTTTGCAGTGGCCTGGCCGAGCGCCTGGGTACGGAAAATGCCCTGCTAAGGGTCCGGACCCCGGCCTCTGAATGGGAGGAGGGACTCGGGCAGGCAGACCATCCCAGAGCCCTGGAGCGTATTGCCGAAATTTTAAACGGGCCCGAAGGATCCGGACAAGGGGCAGGGGCAGGGATCGACGCGGTGGGGCACCGTGTC
>CAZUZE010000039.1:6928-13910 GCA_964624565.1 uncultured Robiginitalea sp. | reverse complement strand
AATGACCCGCCAGGGCGGCGGGTTTGGCAGGCGGTTGTACGGGGACTTTGCCCTGGAGGCTGCTGAAATTGCCAACCTGACCCAAAAACCGGTTCAGGTGGTCTTTTCAAGGGAAGACGATATGGCCGACGGGATCTACCGCCCGGCCCTCAAATACCGGATCAAGGCCTCTGTAAAAGATGGAAGACTTACGGGATACCACCTGAAAGAAGCAGCCATCAACTCGAATATGTATGGCCTGATCCCCAATTTTTTCCCGGCCGGGGCGCTGGAGAATTATCAGGTGGATGTCGCCAAGTTTGACAGTAAGATTACCACGGGTGCCTGGCGCGCCCCCTACACGAATTTCCTCGCTTTTGCCGAACAGAGTTTCTTTGATAAGCTGGCCGAGATGATGGATACAGACCGGGTACAGTTGCGGCTGGATCTGCTGGAAAAGGTGAAGGGCACTACGGATGACCGCATCCAGTATTCCCCGGAGCGGATGCAGCAGGTAATCCGAACCGTCGTTGAGAAATCCGGCTGGGGAAATGCCCCTGAAGGGGTCTTCCAGGGCTTTTCTGCGTATTATTGCCACAACAGCCATGTGGCTGAAGTGGCTGATGTGGTCATGGAAGGCGGGGAGCCCGTTGTAAAACGGGTCGTCTGCGCAGTGGATTGCGGCATCGTGGTGAACCCGCTCGGGGCCCGGAACCAGGTGGAGGGAGGCGTGATCGACGGTATCGGGCATGCCATGTACGGGGATTTTTCCTTCGAGGCGGGTTCCCCCAAATACCTTAATTTTGACGGGTACCGCCTGATACGGATCAAAGAAGTCCCCCGGGTAGAGACCTATTTTATCAAAAATACCGAATCCCCGACCGGCCTGGGGGAACCCGCCCTCCCGCCGGCAGGGGCAGCGGTGGCCAATGCGATCAAAGCCGCAACCGGAAAACGGCTGTACAGGCAACCTTTTATCAGGGAGTTGAAAGAGATGCAACTTCCCCAAAACGAAATTATCGGCTGATATGACGGTACTGCTATTCGGGGTGGCGCGCGATATCGTCGGGACGGGAAGCCTGGCCATCCCCCCGGCTGAGGCGGAGGCGCTCAGGACCGTGGAAGATTTAAAGGCCCATCTGAAAAACGGGTTTCCCGCCCTCAGGGAGTTGAGTTCCCTGGCCGTTGCCGTAAACCAAACCTATGCCCGGGACGGGGACCCCATAAAGGATTCGGATGAAATTGCATTGATCCCTCCGGTTAGCGGGGGATAAACAGACGGATGAACTATGTTGATAGACAATCACAACCGCGTTATTAATTATGTGCGCCTGGCCGTAACGGACCGCTGCAACCTGCGCTGCAATTATTGCATGCCTGCAGAAGGGATTGCCTTTTCAGACAGGGATTCCCTGCTTCGGATAGATGAGATGAAGCGCCTATGCGACGTCCTGGCGGCCCAGGGGGTCGATAAAATAAGGATTACCGGGGGGGAGCCTTTTGTTCGCAAGGACCTGATGGTACTCCTCAGGCACATAACCGCCCTTTCGGGCTTGCGGGAAGTATCCATCACTACCAATGCCACCCTGATAGGCCCCCACATTGAAGAGTTGGAGGCTTTGGGCGTCAACAGCGTTAATGTGAGCCTGGATGCCATTACCCCTGAACGCTTTGCACGGATTACCCGGAGGGACCATTTTGGGCTGGTGCACGAAAACCTTATGCGGCTTATCGAATCGAAGATAGAAGTCCGCATAAACTTCATCGTGCTGGAGGGGCAGAATGAGGAGGACATTTACCACATGATGGAATTTCAGCGGAAGCACCCGGTGAGCGTCCGTTTCCTTGAGGAGATGCCCTTCAATGGGGGAAGCCGCAATTTCAGGGACCTCAACTGGAACCATCGCAGGATCCTGGAACATATCAAAAAGGAGTATCCGGATTTCGAAAAACTGCCGGCCCCCCTTACCTCGACTTCGGTGAACTACAAAATCCCGGGGCATGCCGGCTCTTTCGGGATAATCCCTTCTTTCAGCAGGACGTTTTGCGGCAGTTGCAACCGCCTGCGGATAACGGCTACAGGGGACCTGATAACCTGCCTTTACGGGAAACCCGTGGCGAACCTTCGAACCATCCTTAGGTCTGGGCTTAAAGACGCCTTCCTGGAGGAGGCCCTTGTTCGTGCCGTCGGGAGCCGGGCCAAAGATGGCTTTGAGGCCCAGGAACAGTTTGGCCCTATTTTCGGGAGTTCCATGACTTCCATAGGAGGCTAGCCAAAAGGACTTACTTATGAATGACCACAACGATATTATGGGCCTTGTGCTGGCCGGAGGCCGCAGTCGGCGGATGGGCATGGACAAGGGCATGTTGCAGTACCACGGAAAACCCCAGAGGGAGTACCTGTACGAGCAGCTGGAACCCATTTGCAGCCGTGTCTTTCTGAGCATCCGGCCCGAACAGGAGGAGGAACTTCCGGAAGGTTTTAATGTTATCCTCGATGAAAACACCTACAGGGGCCCTTTTAACGGGTTGCTCTCGGCCCACCATGCCTTTCCAGGGGCTGCCTGGCTTGTGGTTGCCTGCGACCTTCCCTTTGTGGACAGGAAGGTTCTGAGCTACCTGCTCGAACGCAGGGATCCCGGGGCAATGGCAACGGCCTATGCCACCCATACCTCCAAATTGCCCGAGCCCCTGGCAGCTATTTGGGAGCCCCACGGGCTGGAAGCGGCCGAGGCCCATATGCAAACAGCCGAAAGCAGTTGTCCGCGCAAATTCCTGATCAATGGGGTTACAACCCTGGTGTACCCGGAGGACGATTTGTGGCTGTCCAATGCAAATGAACCGGGCGAATACGAGGAAATTTTATCCCAATTGAATTCGAAATGACCCACAACCGCTATGACCGGCAAATCCGCCTGGAAGGCTTCGGGCCGAGCGGGCAGGAATTACTGGGCAGGGCCCGTGTCCTGGTCGTGGGGGCCGGGGGCCTTGGCATTCCTGTATGCCAGTACCTGAACGCCATGGGGGTTGGCACGCTGGGGATCGTGGACGGGGACCGGATTGAAGAAACGAACCTGCACCGGCAGCCGCTCTACAGCCCGTCGGATGAGGGGAAGGCGAAAGTCGCCGTTTTGGGGCGCAAATTGCGGGAGCAGAATCCCCGGACGAACATCGAATTGCACCAGACGTTCCTGCAGCCTTCAAACGCGATGGAATTGGCGGGTTCCTATGATTTGGTGGTGGATGCCACGGATCGCATTCCCACCAGGTACCTTATAGACGACCTTTGTGTGATTAAGGACATTCCCTGGGTCTACGGGGCCCTGCACGGCTTTGAAGGACAGCTGAGCGTTTTCAATTATCAGGGAGGTCCTACCTACCGCTGTCTGTTTCCCCAAATTCCAAGGCCAGGGGAAATCCCGGACTGCAACCAACTGGGGACCCTGGGTATTTTGCCGGGGATTATCGGAAGCCTGCAGGCCCTGGAAGCCGTGAAGGCACTTTGCGGGCTTGGGGAAATTCTGAGCGGCCAGCTCCTTCTGTTCAATGCCCTGGACCACCAGTCCCGCCAGGTGCGCTTTAAAAGGGACCCCTCTCAGAATGTCCGCCGGGAAATCAGAGATTCCGCCCATTATTCCTCGGGCCTGTGCGGTATCAGTGGCGGTATTGACCCGGCCGCATACCTGGAACTAAGTAAATCCGGAAAATCCCATTTGCTCGTGGATGTGCGGGAACCGGCAGAGTTTGAGGCCTATCACCTCCCGGGGGCCGTGAATTTTCCCCTTCTGGAACTGGAAAACCATATGCCGGAGCTGACAGGGGCCGGGGAGGTTTATTTTATCTGCCAGTCCGGAAGCCGTAGCGCCCAGGCTTTCCGGAAGCTGGAGGGGCGGCTGAAAGGGACTTCTTTGAACTGGATCGAAGGCGGGGTGAGGGACCTGCAATCCGACCCCTCCTGAGCTGAGTAAGTACCTCTGAAGAAGCTGTTGTTTCCGATGCGGTGCCCGTGGGTTTTTTTGACGCCCTTCGCTGCTATACCTGGAAGTGTTAAGCGGGGGCCTACTGCCTTCCAAAGCGCACAAAGCGGAGGAAGTACCGGAAGTTCCCATTGTACCAGATGGCAAAGAAAAAAGCCGTGTATATAATCCAGTCCGGCATTATGGCAGTGGCGAAATACGTCTTCAAAACCAAAAACACCATAGCCACGGCGGCGATCCCAAGGGAAATCAACGTCCTGCCGCCCCGTCTGTTCAACAGGATCAACAAAATAATGGAGAAGCCCAGCACTGGCTTGACATGGGTCATTATCGGGACCAGCTGCTCACTTTCCACGTCGATGAACAGGGCCCCCGCACTCAGATAGGCGGAAAGGCATAAAGGGCACTTCGGAAGCAGGATCAGCAGGGCCGTGGAAAGCGCGGACATGGAACCACCGGTCCCTCCTGGCTTCCTGAGGGTCGTTGGGTTCGATTTACAGCACTTGGTTTTGACGGCTTCCATGGACATGGATCAAAAAACGGTCCTATAAGGTACAAAAAGATATACTTCCCCTTCTTTGAACTCACTTTTATTTTGGGGAAGGACCAGGAACCCATCCGTTTTCACGAGGTTGGCGAAGTCCCCGGAGCCATTGCCCGATACAGGATCGGCCAGGAGGCTGCCATCGGGACGGCTCTCCAGGCGAGCCTCCAGGAAGTACACCAGGTCGGGTGCAAAGCGGATGTCTTGCTTAAGCGCAACATACAGGGGTCTGCGGTTTAATCCAAGGGATTTATCCAGCCAGAACCTCAGGTAAACATAGACACAGACAAAGGAAGATACGGGGTTGCCGGGAAGGGCAAAAACCTTCTTCCCCTCCCTGCTGCTTCCGAACCAGAAGGGTTTTCCCGGCCGTTGCTGGATCTTGTGGAAATGCCTTTGGATCTGAAGGGTTTCCAGTACCTCCGGGAGGTAGTCAAATTTGCCCTTCGAGACCCCTCCGGTGAAAATAAAAAGATCGTACTCCTTCAGGAGTCCCGAAATAATTTGTTCCATCTGGTCCCGATCGTCCGGCAGATGTCGCAGGTCTGCGTTCATGCCCCAGGTCTTCAGGGTACTTTGAATCCCATAGATATTGGACCTTCGGATCTGGTGCAGCTCGGGCCTCTGGTGGATGTCCACCAATTCATCCCCGGTAGAGATAATAATGGCCCTGGGCAGTTTTCGGACCTTGAGAAAAGGCTTGCCCACGGCGGCCGCAATATTGATTTCGGCACTCGACAGCTGCTTCCCCTTGGGCACGATGATGCTCCCCCTGCCCAGGTCGATCCCCTTGAAATGTATGTTTTGCCCCCGATTGACGGACACGGGCAAAACCCTGGCGACACCGTCCGAAATCTCGAGGTCTTCGTACCGGATAACGGTATCTGTATGCTCCGGCATTATGGCACCCGTCATCACCTCGATGCAGTTTCCGGTTTCCTTCAACGTTTTCATCGGGGTTCCGGCAGGGGCAACTGCCTCAATGGAAAATTCGCGTTGTCCCCTTTCGAAGGCTTCATAGGAGATGCTTATCCCGTCCATGGTCACGCGGTCAAAGGGGGGGAAATCCCGGTCTGCTATCAGATCTTCTGCCACATATTGGCCTATACAGGTTTCCAGGGGCCTTTCCTCCAGCGGGAAGTCCGAGGTATGGGCGGCTATAATTGAGAGGGCCTTTTCATAGGTGACAAAGGTGTGCTCCATGTGCATAGCGTTTCTTTGAGACAAGTTCCGAAAACCGGCGCAGAGAAAAACCCAAACCTTTGTTAAAGGATTCAGGGGAAACCAGGATACCCATTAATTTAGAGAATTGCTCCTGCGGAACGGGATTCTGATCCTGTCGGGCATAATTCAAATTAAGCATAAGAATGAAAGAGATCAAATCAATTTTACAGCTCTACAACAACCTGAAGACCTCAGACGAAAAATGCGCCATTGCGCAGGTAGTTCGCGTTGAGGAATCCTCGTACAGGAGGGAAGGGGCGCGGATGATCGTTTTTGAGTCCGGTGTCTTTGAAGGGGGCATAAGTGGCGGATGCCTCGAAGGGGATGCCCTGCAGCGATCACAGGTGGCGATTTTAAAACAACAGCCCTCCATCGTGACCTATGATACTTCCCGGGAAAAGGAAATAGGGGTGGGGCTTGGGTGCAACGGGATCATCGATGTGCTTATTTCCCCCATCTCGGAAGATTCCCCCATGATGAAGATGCTCCAGCGGTGCGTCTCCGAAAGGGGGGAGCACGTGATTGCCACCGTAACTGCCCTGAGCGGCGATTGGGATGCGGTGATCCTTGGGCAGAGCTTTTATTACGATGCGGAAAGGTCCACCCTGGACCCTTGCCCGGACCAGGGGTTGAAAGACTTTATTCAGACCAAAATAAAGGCGGTGAGGGAGCACAAGAAATCAAGGACCTATGTCTATGAGGCGCCCCATGCCAGTGCGACCGTGTTTGTTGAATTGATCCCCCCGGC
This sequence comes from uncultured Robiginitalea sp., assembly GCA_964624565.1. GTDB lineage: Bacteria > Bacteroidota > Bacteroidia > Flavobacteriales > Flavobacteriaceae > Robiginitalea. The sequence goes on along the minus strand of CAZUZE010000039.1, from coordinate 7,438 downwards.
CTTCCACCTGGCGATCTACGGGGACAACTACGATGTGTATCCCATGCTGGAAATGGCACGGGTGATGGACTGGGAGGTAAGCCTGGTGGGGAACATCCAAAAATTGAAAAAAGAGAAGCTGCAATCGGTGGCCAACCTCTTCCCAAAAGAAATGGACGCGCGGCCGGAGATCGATTCGCGGACAGCCGTTATCCTGATGGCACATGATTACAAAACGGACCTTTCGAACTTGCAGGAACTGATCGAGAGCCCGGCACCCTATATCGCCTCCCTCGGGCCCAGGAAGCGGTTTGAAAAAATGATGGCAGAATTCAGGTCGAAGGGCGTAGAATTTTCGCAGGACCAGCAAAACCGGGTTTTTGCCCCTTGTGGCCTTGAGATCGGGGCCAATACGCCAGAAGAGATCGCAACCAGTGTATTTGCTGAAATCCTGAGTGTTTTTTCCGGGAAAACAGGAGGGATGCTACGCAAAAAAAGCGGGCCGATCCACGAACGGGTGTAGTCCCGGCC
>CAZUZE010000039.1:3442-6828 GCA_964624565.1 uncultured Robiginitalea sp. | reverse complement strand
GCTTCGGAAATGATCTCAATCGCCTGGTCAATCTCCGACTCCGTGGTAAACCGCCCGATGCTCAGGCGAAGGGACGCATAGGCGAGGCTGCGTTCGATTCCCATGGCCCGAAGGACATGGGAAGGCTCCACCGAGGCGGAATTACACGCAGACCCGTTTGATACCGCTATTTTGCGACTCAGTGCAACTAAAAGAGACGGCCCGTCGACAAAGGGGAAGGAAAAGTGGGAGGTGTTCGGCAGCCGGGTGGTATTCCGGTTGTTGGATACCGCGAGATCAATGCCCAGCAGCCCCGCATCCAACCGGTCCCTGAGGGACTGCAGTCGGCTCTGTTCTTCCCCAAGGGTCCCGGTGGCCTGCTCGACGGCCTTTGCCAGCCCGACAATCAGAGGAGTATTGATCGTCCCCCCGCGCTGGCCCTTCTGCTGTCCACCGCCCTGTATGAGGCCAGGCAGCACATCGTACCCGGAATTGCCCTTTGCATAGACAAGGCCGACCCCCTTCGGACCATACACCTTGTGCCCGGAAAAACAGGCAAAATCGACAAGGTCCAGCACGGGTCCGGTATCCACCTTTCCAAGTGCCTGGGTGGTATCCGAAAAAAGGAGTGAGCCGTTGGCCCGGGTCAGGGCCGCGATTTCCTCAAGGGGCTGTATCACCCCTGTTTCATTGTTTGCGTACATTATCGATACAAGGGCGGTTTCCGGCCGCAGCGCCTGTTTGAATTCCTCCATGTGTATCAATCCCCGGGAATCCACATCCAGATAAGTTACTGCGACCCCCTTTGCCTCCAGGAAGCTGCAGGTGTCCAGGACCGCTTTGTGTTCCGATTTTGAAGTGATGACATGCCGTCCGCTCGTTCCGGGATACCCCGCTACCCCCTTCAGGATTGTATTGATGCTCTCCGTGGCCCCCGAAGTAAAAATAAGGTCATTCGCGGGCACTCCGAGGCTCCGGGCGATGGTTTCCCTGGCCTCCTCCACGGCACTTTGGGCCATCCAGCCATACGGGTGGCTGCTTGAAGGGTTCCCGAAATGGTCTTTAAAATAGGGCAACATGGCCCCCATCACCTCATCGGAGCAGGGGGTGGTGGCATTGTAGTCGAAATAGAGCTGCGAATACATAAAGCGCAAGGGAAGTACTTGAGATTTAAAAGTAATGATTTAATCCAAAACATACCTGCTTCCCATTTGGGCTCAAATCAGGTACCGGCAATCATAAAGATTTATTAAATTCTCAGTTAAACTATTTTTGAATTGTCACCTCTCAAATTAATACCTATATTTAATGGTTACTTCGTAATTTAATCCCTAGAAAAATATGATTCCAGCCAAATTCACCTATCACAAGGCCTCTTCCCTGAAGGAAGCGATCGCCTTGGTAGAGTCCCTGGGTGAGGAAGCGAAATTCATGTCCGGGGGGCACAGCCTGCTCCCCATGATGAAACTTCGTTTTGCAACACCAGAACACATCATCGACATCAGCAAAATTGAAGGGTTATCCTTTATCAAAGAGGAAGGGGATTTGCTGAAAATAGGGGCAATGACCACCCAGACCGAGATGGAATATTCGGAACTGCTGCGGTCGAAGTACCCTATTTTTTCAGATGCCGTCAAATTAACGGCGGATCCCTCCGTTCGTAACGTGGGAACCATAGGGGGCAATATTGCCCACGGGGATGCCGCCAACGATCAACCCGCCCTGATGCTGGCCATGCGGGCGACCATCATTGCTGAAGGCCCGGACGGGCGAAAGTCCATTCCCATTGACGAATTTTTTCACGGGTTTTATATGACTGCCCTGGAACCGGCCGACATCCTGGTGGAGATCCATATCCCCAAAGCGGGAAAGCACAGCGGGGGAGCCTACCACAAAGTGGAACGCAAGGTGGGGGATTACGCCACTGCCGGGGTTGCGGTATACCTGGAACTTGACGATGACGGAATGTGCAGGGAAATTGGCATCGGCCTGACCAACGTGAGTGCCGTGCCCATGCGGGTCGAGAGGGCAGAGGAATTGCTCCGCGGCAAAGCCATAACCGGGGACCTTATCGAACAGGCAGGGGTGATCGCGAGCGAAGACTGTGAGCCCACTTCAGATTTACGGGGTTCGGAGGCCTATAAGAGGTCCCTGGTACATACGATCACAAAACGAATGTTGAATAAGGCTTTGGAGAGAGCGAGGCAGTAAAAAAAATTTGAAAATGAAACACAAAATCACACTCACTATAAACGGGCAGAGCGTCACCGCTGAAGTGGATTCCAGGTTGCTCCTGGTGCATTTTATCCGGGAACACCTGGATTTAACGGGAACGCATATCGGTTGCGATACCAGTAACTGCGGGGCCTGTACGATCTTGTTGAATGGGATGTCCGTGAAATCCTGCACCTATTTGGCCGTTCGGGCAGACGGGGCTGACATCACCACCATCGAAGGGGTGGCAGCAGAAGGCACCAATCACCCCATTCAACAGGGGTTCCACGATCAGCACGGCCTCCACTGCGGATTCTGTACCCCTGGCATGATCATGAGGTCCATCGATTTGCTGAAACACAACCCGAATCCGACCGAAGAGGAAATTCGCTGGGGGATTTCGGGAAACCTCTGCAGGTGTACCGGATACAACAATATCGTGAAATCCATCCAGCAGGCCGCTAAGGAAATGCAGAAGGAAAAACAACCAACAGTCTAACCTCAAGAAACGAAGAAATTATGTTCAAATGTAAGACATCAGCAGAGGTAGGCGGTATGGGTCACTCTGTCAAGAGAAAGGAAGATGCCCGTTTTTTGCACGGCAAAGGGAATTATGTCGATGACGTGAAGCTGCCGGGCATGCTCTCCATGGTCATGGTGCGCAGTCCGTACGCCTATGCCAAGATCAAAAACATCAATAAGGAGAAGGCCCTGGCCATTCCCGGGGTGCTGGCCGTCATTACAGGGGAGGACCTGGCGCAGTACAACCTGCACTGGATGCCCACCCTGCTTTCGGATACCCAGATGGTACTGCCAACGGATACGGTTATGCACCAGGCACAGGAGGTCTGTGCCGTGATCGCCACGGACCGGTACATCGCAGTTGACGGGGCAGAAGCTGTGGAAGTGGACTACGAGCCGATGGATGCCATCGTGGACCCGTTTAAGGCCCTGGACAAGGATGCCCCCCTCCTTCGCCCGGACAAGGAAGGCCAGAAGGACAACAAGATCTACCACTGGGAACGCGGGGACAGAGCCAAGACTGAAGAAGTTATCGCCAATGCGGATGTAGTGGTGAAAGAACGCATCCACCTCCCCAGGATTCACGTGGCCTCGATTGAAACCTGCGGCTGTGTGGCGTCCTATGACAAGGATACCCAAAAACTAGTCGTTTACCTGACGACCCAGGCCCC
>CAZUZE010000039.1:0-3342 GCA_964624565.1 uncultured Robiginitalea sp. | reverse complement strand
CAGGCCTTCAAAGTTTCCACCCTGGCCGACCACGGCTACACGGATTCCTCGGCGAACCCTTCCAAGTATCCCACGGGGATGTTCTCGATCTGCACGGGCTCTTATGATTACGAGCATGCCTTTGCCGAACTGGATGCCGTCTACACGAACAAGGCGCCGGGGGGAGTGGCCTACCGCTGTTCCTTCAGGGTCACGGAAGCCGTGCACGCCATCGAGCGGATGGTGGACAAACTGGCGGCAAAAATAGGCAAAGACCCCGCCCTTCTCAGGTTGGAGAATTTTATCAAAAAGGATCAGTTCCCGTATGCATCACCCCTTGGCTGGAGCTATGACAGCGGTGATTACGAGGCCACGCTTAAGAAGGCCATGGAGATGATCGGCTATGACGACTATAAAAAGGAACAGGCCGAAAAGCGCAAGCAGGGCAAATTGATGGGCATTGGTATTTCCACCTTTACGGAGGTGGTGGGTGCAGGCCCTTCCAAGGATTTCGACATCCTGGGCATTGCCATGTTCGACAGTGCGGAAATCCGGGTGCACCCCACGGGGAAAGCCCTGGCGCGGTTTGGGACAAAATCCCAGGGACAGGGTCACGAAACGACCTATGCCCAGATCCTGGCCGAGGAACTCGGAATCCCCTATACGGATATCGAAATCGAAGAGGGGGACACCGACACAGCCCCCTACGGCCTGGGGACCTATGCAAGCCGGAGTACGCCGACTGCAGGGGCAGCAGCTGCCATTGCAGCCCGCAAACTCCGGGATAAAGGAAAGAAGATAGCGGCGTACCTGCTCGAGGTTAGTGAAGAGGACATTGAATGGGAAGTGGGCAAGTACTTTGTGAAAGGCGCCCCGGAGAAATCGAAGACCATTCAGGATGTTGTCTTTGCGGCCTACACGAACATTCCCCCGGGAATGGAGCCGGGATTTGAAGCCACCCACTACTATGACCCGCCCAACCTGACCTTTCCGAACGGGGCATATATCTGCGTGGTCGAAGTGGAAAAGGAAACCGGCGCCATCGACGTGAAGCGCTTTGTGGCCATCGATGACTGCGGGAACATCATCAACCCGATGATCGTCGAAGGACAGGTGCACGGAGGCCTCACCCAGGGCATCGCCCCTGCGATGTACGAGGGTATTGAGTACGACGATGAAGGAAACGTTTTAAACGGGACCTTCATGGACTACCTCGTACCCACCGCCGTGGAATCCCCGCACTGGGAGACCGGCCACACGATTACGCCTTCCCCCCACCACCCGCTGGGGGCCAAGGGAGTGGCGGAGTCACCCACGGTGGGGGCACCCCCGGCGATTGCCAATGCCATTATCGATGCCCTGTCCCCCCTGGGGATCGAGCATTTGGATATCCCGATTACCCCTGCAAAGGTATGGGAGGCGATCCAGGCGCATTCTTAGAACAGGGAACCCCTGAAAACAGCCAACTGAGTTATTTTCAGGGGTTTTAACAACAAAAAATTGACATGAAAACACAGTTAGAAAAGTCTTTTGAAGTACCGCAATCCGGCGAATTGGTATGGGAACACCTGATCGATCCGAACAAGGTGATGGACTGCGTACCCGGTGTATCGATAGATGAAAAGGTCGGGGAGAACCACTACAAAGGGAAAGTCGGGATGAAATTCGGGCCCATCGGCGCCAAGTACGACGCAGATATTTTTTACAATGAGGTGGATGCCGGCAACCGGAAGATCATCCTCACCGGGAACGGTGTGGATGTAAAGGGCAATGGGAATGCGGAAATGACCATGACGATGAACATTACGGACAGGGAAGAAGGCGGCTCCAGGCTGGACGCCGTAATGGATGTGACGATCAATGGCAAAATTGCCCAGTTTGGCTCCCGCCTGATCACCACCGTTTCCAACCAGCTCTTCAAACAGTTTGTGTCCAATTTTTCAAAGAAGCTGGCAGAGGCGGAAGCGGCCGCATAACACCCCGATGTTGAACCTGAGGAAGGTATGCCCTCCGGGGCATGGTTTACGATAAAAAATAGGCTATTGAATAAGGAAATTCAGGGGCTCATAGATGATTTTTATGAGCATGACTACATCCTCAATCCGGCACTGGCGACCTCTGTCTTCCTGCTGACCAATTTGGAAAAGCCCCTCCTGCTGGAGGGGGATCCCGGGGTGGGCAAGACGATGCTGGCCAGCACCCTGGCCGCCCATCTTAAGACGGACCTGATCCGCCTTCAGTGCTATGAGGGCCTTGATGTCGGCACCACCATCTATGAGTGGAACTACCAGAAACAATTGTTGCATATCAAGCTCTTTGAACAGGAAAAGGACAAACGCACGCTGGGCGAGGAAATATTCGGGATGGAGTACATCCTGAAGCGGCCGCTGCTGAGATCCATAACGGCCGGGAAACCCGTAGTCCTGCTCATTGACGAGATCGACAGGGCCGATGAGGAATTTGAAGCGTTCCTCCTGGAATTGCTGTCCGATTTCCAGATCAGCATCCCGGAACTTGGCACCATTAAAGCGGTTTCAAGACCCATGGTGATCCTGACCTCAAACCGGACCAGGGAGTTGAGCGATGCACTGAGAAGGCGTTGCCTGTATCATTGGGTGGACTTTCCGTCCAAAGCCATGGAGATCGACATAATAGCCCGCAAGCTTCCGGGCATCGAAGAGCGGTTGGCATCCCAGGTGGTCACCTTCATCCACAACCTGAGAAAGTCAAGCCTTCAGAAGCCGCCGGGCATTGCAGAGTCGCTGGATTGGGCAAAGACACTGGTTCTCTTAAATGCGTCCAGCATCACGGATGAGATCGTTCAGAATACGCTGGGGAGTGTCCTCAAACACAAGGACGACATCGAATTTGTCAGGAACAGGACTGTTCAGGAATTCCTGGTGCCCATTGACTAGTTGAAGCACTATTGTGGTAGCTGTAGACCAGACCTTTAAAGAGCGATTGATCGACTTTACATTTTACTGTAGGGAAAGGCAGTTTATGCTCGGCCCCCAGGATACGCGGGATGCCTTTGAAATTGCCGAGCGGGGGTACTGGCTGGACAGGACCCTCTTCCACAACAGTTTAAAGGCCATCTATTGCCAGCGAAAGGAGCACTTTGACCGGTTTGACGAAATGTTCAACCGCTTCTGGAGCCGCTACTACGACGATGCGCTGGAGCAGCGAAAAAAGACCATTACACAAGTCAAAAAGGAAGCGGAAACGGATACGATCATTTTTTTGGGAGCCAGGTTCAGCAAACCCAGGCCGAAAGAAGAGGAAAAGGAAGCGAAGCAAACCAAAGGGGCCAACGAGAACGCACGCCTGCGCCTGACCGACTTCTCAAAAGTGGACGTCGCCGAC
>CAZUZE010000038.1:0-14129 GCA_964624565.1 uncultured Robiginitalea sp. | reverse complement strand
CCCCGTCCGAGGTATATTCTGGATAGAAAAAAAGGAAAAAAAAGAGGAACTTGAGGAAGCTCCCTGCAATAAACAGGAAGCCGAGCTGGGTTTTCATCCGGTTGCGGAGGGAATAGAGCAATACCAGGACGGCAAAGGCCAGGAGGAAATTGAGCAGGTAGCTCCAGGCCAACAGGTCGCCCAGGGCGGGCAACCCGTTCAGGATGCGCACCAGGGTATGGATCCCGAACGATATCCCCAGGACCAGGAAAAGCACCCACAGGGGCCTCCATATAAACCCAGGCCGATTCATGGTGAATTCAGCCTTTTCAGCTGCTTCAGGACCACCCAGAGCGAAATCCCTACCCCAAACAGGGTGCAGATTGCTGTAAAAAGCCTTTTTTCAGTTTGGTAGTGTTCGTCAAGCCAGATCCCGGCCTGGGCTGCCAGATAGATGATCACCCCCATTTCCACGGCGATGCCAGAGAGCTCAGCTGCGTGCCTGAGAGGTGATTTTTCCTTTTTTTCAGGAGGTTTTCGCACTGGAGGCGGGTTGATTCAACGCTCCGGAAGAAGGCTCCCTGAACTCCGAAGGCTTCGTCGGGTTCCCGTTCAGGCCGCCCTTCCCTTTCATGCTGCAGGAAGCATTGAAGGTAGCGCCGGGTTCCACCGAGAGTTTGGCCACGGTAACCGTGCCTTCAATGACGGCAGAACTCTTCAGGGAAAGCAGGTCGGACACCAGCAATTCCCCGTTGAAATTTCCCTCGATGTCCGCGTTGACGCACTCCACCTTGCCGTGGATGTAGCCGTCCTTGCCGATGACTACTTTTCCCGAGGTCTTTACATTCCCGTCCAGCTTGCCGTCAATCCGAAAGTCCGCTTCCGATATGATGTCTCCCTTGATCTTGGTGTTTTTTTCGATCCGATTCGGTTGGCCTCCTAGTTCACTCATAGTTTTGGGTTTTTTGTTTTCAGAAAACATGGTACATTACGATTTTGGGGGTTGTACTTGGGTGCGGTAATCAGCCAGGTTCTTATGGACTTGTACCACTTTATAGTTGTCCGATAAAATTACAAAATTCTCGTTGGTGATCCTGTAATTACGGTTATTTCTGAGGAGCTCCGCATATCCGAGGGCGTAGGACTCGGAGGCAAAGCCGTGGACGACCACAAATTCGGTTTCAAGGTCGTAAATATCTCTCGATACCGTATACCCGTAGCCGAGGTCTTTCATCGATTCTTCGAGCTTTTTCTTAAGGTCCAGCGCTTCCTGGTGCCGGGTTCGGTTAAAGGGGAAAACCAGCTTCCAGTTAGAAGTGGCCCTGGCTGTGGATGCATCTGTAAATACAGTGCTCTCGAGTTTGGGGATCTGGTCTTCAACGATGGTCCGCGCCTTTTGTCCTTCCGGGGTATTCGGATAATTCAGGGCCAGGTAATTCAGCGCCTCGCGAAACTGCTCAAAACCCTGTAACCTCCCTATGGCATTTGCCTTGAGCAATTCCAGCTTGGGGACAATCGGCTCCCCGGTAAACTGGTCGATGGCCGCTTCCGTCCCGGTGATCACCTCGAGGTACTCCTGCTCCGTATAGGCCCTGAAGAGCTCGGCATACCTGATTTCCTGCATGTTCTGAAGGGACGTCAGCGCCACATTGGGATTGGCCAGGATCGAGGCGTAGCGGGAATCCGGGTGGTTTTCGACGATGTCCCGCTTCATGGATTCCTGTAGCGGGCTCCCCACTTCCTGGTATATTTTGTACAGATTGTATTTGGAAGGCAATATGAGGCGTTCCTCGGGATCGGAATCGAGAACGGCCTCCAGGCGGGCTGATGCGAGCATGAGGTCCCCGAATTTTTCCTTGTAGATGAGCCCCAGCTGATAATTTGCGAAATTGCGTTCCTTTCGGAGGCTGTCGAGAACGGCGGGGTCTTCGGGAATCCGTGCGGTGTAATAGTCCAGGGAATACTTCTCGGAATCCAGCAGGGGGCCTTCGCCTCCTTCGGCCAGTTCGTCCGCAGCATCGGGGGTTTCTGTCAGCACGATGGATTTGGTGCTCCACCGCCAATTGTCCTCCAGTTCCCTGTCGCCCCACCTCATGCGAAATTCATTCTTCCCATACCCGAGGCTGGTGATATTGTAAAAATAGAAGGAGCCCTGGTTTTCCCTGCCCCCCTGGCTCTGGCTGAAGGCTTCCAGGCCGGTCCGCGCCTGTTCCTGTTTTTTGAGGGTTTCCGCTTCGGCTGCAGCCCTGATGGAATCGATATAGGTCTGAAAATAAATCTCCCGCTCCACAGGGGACATGGCCACCAATGCCAGGATGCTGTCCGTTTGCTGTACCACGGATTCGTAGGCGATCACATCATCGAGGTTTTGCCTTTTTTTCGACACACTTCGGTAGGTCCTGCCGTTTTCGGGTACGTTGAGCAGGACGCTGTCGTAATAGGCCCCTGCATTCCTGAACTGATTCTGGTCAAAATAGTACTCTGCCAGGTCCGTGTAGTTCAGGGAATTCAGATAGGGCTCATCCCGGGAGGCCCGCAGGGATTTGTTGTAGTAATCCAGGGCGGCCCCCTGCGCGCCGGTCTTGTGGTAATACACCGCGAGGCTTCTGTATATCTTGTCCAGGAAGGGCCGGTTCTCCCGATCCTTTTCGAGATCCGTCAGGTATTCCCGGACCTCCTCCCTGTTCGCTTCGGTAAGCTCTGTGTTGGCGATCTTTTGCAGCTTGGCATTGATAAGATACACCCTGGGGATTTTCCTGTTGAATTCTATTACCCTGTCAAAGGCCATATCCGCACTGTCCGGGTATTCCAGGCGGTTGTACAACTGGCCGATAATATAGTAATACCGCCCCTTTTCTTCTGTTTTACGCGTATAGGCAGCGGCGATTTTCATATGCCCGACCGCAGTATCCAGGGCCTTCAGGTTGATATAGGCCTGTGCAGCCACCGCCCGCCCGTCAGCGTATTCCTGGTCGGACAATACGTCGTATTTGAAAAGGGTTTTGAGGTTTTTCAGCGCCAGCTCTTCGTACCCCAGCCTCAGGTTTGTTTTCTCCCTCCAGATCCTGGCCTCGTTCAGCTTATCGCTGTTTTCATATTTTTGGAGCACGTAGTTAAAAGCTTCCAGGGCCGGGATGTAGCGTTCGTCGAAATATCGCGCCTTCCCAAGCAGCAGGAAGGCCTCATCGGTTTGGGGATTGCGCTCTGTCCCCCCGATATCCATGCTGTGCTTTTGTATGGCTTTGGTCGCCTTTTCCTCTGCCAGCAGAAAGCTGGGGTTGTTGTCTTCTGAATCCAGGCGTATTTCCCCCGATACCTGCATGCGTTCCACAGGGAGAATTTCCCAGTAATTGTCCCGGTAGGCACTGTTGAGGCTTTCCCTCCCTTCTTCAAAAGCGAGGCCGCCATTGTAGAGGACGTTGTAGCGTGTATTCAGGGCGTGCCAGTTCCGGTTGACGAAGGCGTCTTTCTTGGTACTACAGGCCCCCGCGAACAGGGCGATTCCCGCAATAGTGAGTATAAAAATAAATCGAAGCTTCAAAATTCCCGGATTCCTGTATGTAGTTTTAACTTGAAAACCTTCTGTTTAGTATCCCGAGGATCGAGAAATACAGGGATTTTGGCAGAAAACGACACGGCTCTTTCCAAACCGGCCCTCCCCCTGCCCGCGGAAGTGCCTGAGTCGCTGTCCAGGGGGGGCTACCCCGCAAAAAAGGCCTCCAGCTCCCTGAGTGTCTCGGGGGAGGTCCGGATATCGCGGACAACCGTTCCTTTATCGAGGACGACGATTCGCTCACACACCTCCGTAACGTGGACCAGGTCGTGACTGGATATAAGGGCTGTTACCTCCCGGTTTTGCGTCAGTTCCTTGATGATGCCCTTGAGGCGGATCTGGGTGGTCGGGTCCAGGTTGGCAAAAGGCTCGTCTAGGATAACCACTTCCGGGTTGCCGATGAAAGTAGCCGTGATGCCCACTTTTTTCTGGTTGCCCTTGGAGAGGTCCCTCAGGTATTTCTTCTGGTTGAGGATTTCGCCGTGAAAGAAGTCCTCAAAGTTTTGCATCAGCGCATCCACCTCAGCCCTGGACTGCCCCCTGAGCTCCCCGATAAAATAGAAATACTCTTCAGGGGTGAGGTAGCCGATCAAAAAGCTCTCGTCGATGAATGCCGCCGTAAACGGCTTCCAGGCTTCGCTTTTCTGCACTTCCACACCGTTGTTGTCAATGCTGCCCGTGGTGGGTTGTATCAGGTCGAGCATCAGGCTGAAAAAGGTTGTTTTGCCCGCCCCGTTGTTCCCGACAAGGCCAAAGCTCTCTCCTTTTGGGATGTGGAGTTCCGGCAAGTTCAGGACGGTCTGGGATCCGTATTTCTTGGTGAGTTCTTTAGCAGTGATCATGTTTTTATGCGATTATGCGGCCTTCTCGCGATAGGCGGAAAGGGTTTTATACTTCTCTTTTTTATAGACTTTTTCGATTTGCCCAAAGGCCAGGTCCTTGAAGGCAAAGCCCACGATCCCGGCCAGGGCTACCATCAGGAATCCCGCTGTTTCGTTCCAGAGCTGGTCCCCGATCCAGAAAATCAGAAGGGGCAGGATCAGCTTGGGGATGGTCAGCAAAAGTGTTTTGCTGTTAAAGGCCTGTTTGTCCCCGAAGGCCTTTTTATTGGAGGTCAGGTCGATGGGGGTTTTTACATACGCGCCGCCCCAGAGGACCAGGTAGGAGTTCACCCCGACATTGTAAACCGCCCCCACCAGAATAGCCAGGTAGGTCTTCCAGCCAAAATACAGGTAAAACACCGCGAGCAGCGTACTGAGGACCGTGGCGATCACAATCAGGTACCATTTGGAACTGAGGTACTCCCGGTACTGAATGTTCTGACTCATCATCAGCGGGTAGTAGGAACTGTCCCAGCTGGGCACGTACTGCCCGAAAGTAAAGAGGAAACCGCCTGAGGTAAATATGCCTGCAAAAACATAGGCAATCGGAAATTTATCATAGGGCCCGGTAAAGAAAATAAGCCCGTAGAAGAGGAAGAGGATGCTGACGATGACCGTAGTCCTTGAGCGTTTGTTGCGGCGAATGAGTTTGATGTCGTTCTTGAGGAAGGTCCCGAGATTTCCAAACCTGTTCAGCCAGGCGTAATCCTCTGTTTTGCCAACCTCTCTTTTCATGGCAAGGCCGGCATCCAGGTACATATGCCTCCTGAAATAGGCGAAGGCCATCCATACCGCGCCTGCGAGCAGCAGCCATGGGATAACCGCAGTCCATGGGAGGTCGTAGAACGCGTCGAAAACCGGGGCCGTGTAGAGGGTGATGTCGAACCAGCCATAGTACTGGGAAATCCCAAGAAGGGCCAGAACCACCAGCAGCGGATAGAAGATGCGGTCCTGGTTGTTGACCAGGATATTCAAAAAATTATTTATGAACAACAGGGCCATGATCCCTGAGTGCCATCCGATAACGTTCATCAGGGGGTACTCCTTGACCAGCAGGATTATCGAGAATGGAACAAAGAAAAATGCATGGGACCAGTTGAAAAACGACAGGACCGTTTTGCCAAGCGAATACCAGACCACTGAGTCCTTTTTTACCGGCAGGTATAGCAGGTGGCGTATGTTGGTCACCGGCATCTTCTGGAGCATGTACCGCATGTAGAGGTCCAGGACCAGGTAGTAAATCATATAGCGGTTCACCACCCTGAGGGGGTCGCCCAGCCCGGCCTTTTCAATGATGAAGTAGGCCCCGATCCCAAGGGAAAGGAAAACCACTATGAAATAGATCACCACGAAGGCCATCAGGATCTTAAAGACCAGATTGCTGGCGAAGGAAGAGGACCTGATGAATGACTTCCACTGAAGGTTGAAAAAGTGCTTGAACATACGCGGATTTTTTTGCGCTACGCATTAGTATGCGGATCCCGGGTTTTGTTACAACCCCGTTAAAAGTATGGCAAGCCGGGGATTTCTTAGGCTTGCTTTATGTAATTTTGCCAAAAATTTTTCTTAAATGGTTTCATTTTATCCGCTGAAAGTATCCGCAATCACACCCCTGACCCCCAATTCCGTCGACATCAGCTTTGAAATCCCCGAATCCCTTAAAGAGACTTTTGCCTTCAGTCCCGGGCAGTATATCACGGTGAAACTCCCCGTTGGCGATTCAGAAATCCGGAGGGCGTATTCCATTTCATCCCTTCCCGGAACCGGCGCGCTCACGATAGGGGTTAAAAAAGTACCGGGCGGCACATTTTCTGTTTATGCGAATGAAACCCTCCGAAAAGGAGATGTCCTTGAGGTGATGCCCCCTCAGGGCCGTTTTGTCTTCGAGAAAGAAGGCCCGGTGCGTCACATTGTCGCCTTTGCTGCGGGGAGTGGCATCACCCCGATCATGAGCATTGTCCGAACGGCCCTCGAAACCAATTCGGAAAACAAGGTGGTCCTGGTCTACGGCAACCAGAGCAAGGAAGAAACCATGTATTTTGAAGCCATAGAAGCTTTGAAGGAAAAATATGACGATCGGTTTAATGTGTACCACGCCTTCAGCAGGGCCCGCGAAAATGACTGCATGTTCGGCAGGATTGAAAAGAGTACCGTCAACTACGTTTTGCGAAACAAGCACAAGGACCTGAAACCCTATAAGTACTACCTCTGCGGCCCCCTGCCCATGATTGAAAGCGTCTCAGCCGCCCTTGCTGAAAACGGGGTTTCCGAATCCGATATCGCTCATGAACTGTTCACCGAACCCGAAAACGACTCCCAGGCATCCCTTGTAACAGAAGGACAGACCCATCTGGAGGTAACCCTGGACGATGCCGTTTACAACCTGGAGATGGACCGGAAGACAATCGTGCTTGACGCTGTGCTGAAAGCCAAAATAGATGCGCCCTACAGTTGCCAGGGAGGGGTTTGCAGCACGTGTATCGCCCGGGTTACGGAAGGCAGGGCCACCATGGTCAAAAACCAGATCCTGACGGACAGCGAGCTGGCTGATGGCTTTATCCTGACCTGCCAGGCACATGCGGAAACGGCCATCTTAAAAATCGATTACGACGACGTCTGATTGCCTGCGTGCTCCAGGACCCGAAGGGCGTGTTCATACCCTATGCCGTAAGCCTTTTCAATTCCCTTTTTATCCAGGACCGCGATCTGTTCCAGGGCAAGGGGTTCAAAAACAAGGTCGCAATTCCGGATCTTTTCCCTGTTGATCGCATATATCATCAGGGCTGTGGTGCGGTTTGCAAGCTGAAGGGAAGACCGCAAATCGGTTTGCCTCAATTCCTTGACTACGGAAACATTGGATCCGATGATGTAACGGGCGTTCCCTTTAAGGGGTTCCAGGGGAAAGTTATTCATGATACCCCCATCGGCATAAAGGGTTCCCCCGATCTCGACAGGGCTGAATATTGGGGGCAGGGCCGCTGAGGCCAGCAGGGGACGTATCAGTTCCCCTTTCTGAAAGATGACCTCCGCCCCTCTGTACAGGTCCGTCGCTACTACAGAAAGAGGCAGCCCAAGGGATTCGAAGGAATTTTCAGGCCAAAAGGCTTCAAAAATAGCGTGGTACCGCTCCGTGTCCAGGAGACCAGGTTTGTTCAGGCTGAAGAAATTGTAGCGGAACAGGGGGGTTTCGCGAAAAAAACAGAGCATTTCATCCGTTCCTTTCCCGGAGGCATAAAGGGCGCCAACAAGGGCCCCAACACTGGTTCCGGTGATACGCCCGGGAAAAATCCCATGTTCTGAAAGCGCTTTCAGCACCCCGATGTGGGCCATCCCCCTGACACCTCCCCCGGAAAGCACAATCCCGGTATCTTCCGGTTTGTATTCCTGCATGCGATTTGTTTCAGTCCCCCAAAGGTAGAAAAGCGGGAAATAAATAGTGTATTTTCGGAAAGAGGAAGGCCCGGGTTACGGGTCCTGGCAGCAGTCCCCTGAAATAGTGCCGATCCCTGTGAATGGGAATTTTTTGTTAAATTCCCGGTTCCACCCACTTAGAGTTTTGTGACTCGCCCTTTTGCTTGTAACTTAATCCTCTCGTAACAATCCCATCAGGAAGCCTTGCCGACAGCGTCCACAGCCATCTTGATTTTTGCCCGGAGCGCCCACCTGGATGCGCGCGCCAAAGGGCTGCCCGGTAGCGAGCGCTTTTTGGTCGAACTCACAGCCCATACCATAGAAAAGGCACGCCGTACGGGGTATCCCTGTTATCATTTCGATGAAAGGAGGCAGGTTGGGGATACCTTCGGCCAGCGTTTGGGGAACGCCATGAGGGCCCTGTACGAAAAAGGAGTGGAACACCTGATCGTCATTGGGAACGACAGTCCGAACCTGAAGACCCGCACGCTTGCGCAGGCTGTTGAGAGGCTGCGGGAAGGCCAGTGCGTTCTGGGGCCATCTGCAGATGGGGGCACCTACCTCATCGGCCTGAGCAGGGAACAGTTCGATTTTGGGACCTTTATCCGGCTCCCCTGGTGCGAATCCAGCCTGCTGCGGGAATTGGTAAAATGGAGTGCCTCGCGAGGGGGGTGCCCTGTGCTCCTCCCATCGCTTATGGACCTCGACTGCCTCAGAGACTGCCTTCGCTGGCAACCTTCCTCCAGCTTCATGTCGGGCCGGCTCGGCCGGTTACTGCTCGGTTTTGCCTGTTCGCCTGGCGTTCCGCTTCATCCCGGCAATTCCCTTTTCGCCGCCCTGCCTGCCGCGGTCCCTTTTAACAAGGGATCTCCTCTATAGTTTCCTGCAACATTCCGAAATTAATAAAAGGCTGCAAGCCGCGGGTCCTGTACCTGTCGGGAATTCGCAACCAATTTGTTTCATTGTTTAATTACAGATAAAATGGCATCAGAATATTACAACCCTGCCGATTTAAGAAAATTCGGCAAAATAACAGAATGGAGTAAAGACCTCGGGGAAAAATTTTTCGATTACTACGGCAAGGTCTTTGAAGAGGGCGCCCTGAGCGCAAGGGAAAAATCCCTGATCGCCCTGGCCGTGGCCCATGTGGTCAAATGCCCCTATTGTATTGACGCATACACCAAAGACGGACTGGAACGGGGGATCACCAAAGAAGAAATGATGGAGGCCGTCCACGCCGGGGCAGCCATTGAAAGCGGAGCGACACTGGTGCACGGGGTGCAAATGATGAACAAATACGAGAAGCTCTCGATGTAAGAACGGAGTTCAGGTTTTAAAAGAATAGTCCTCAGAACTATGGCTATAAAGTCTTTAAAGGCCAGGGAAAAAGACCTGGCAAATACTGTAAAACAGCTCGAAATCCTCAACGGCCCCCTTTTTGAATCCGGGGAGCTCCCCTTTTTCAGGGATAAACTCAGCGCCTCCGGAATGGGGCCCTTGCGGCCCGGGTCCCTTGAAATCCTCCAGATCAACCTGGGGTATATGTGCAATCAGGTCTGCGCGCACTGCCATGTGGATGCCGGGCCGGATCGAAAGGAGATCATGACCCGGGAAACGATGGAACAGTGCCTCGAAGTCATCGGCACAACCGGAGCCCACACCCTGGACCTAACCGGGGGTGCCCCGGAGATGAACCCCGATTTCCGATGGTTCGTGGAACGCGCCTCAGAAGCGGGCATTCAGGATTTTATCGTTCGCTCCAACCTGACCATCATCCGGGCGAACAAAAAATACCACGACCTGCCGGAGTTCTTTGCCGCCCATGGGGTGCACGTGGTTTCGTCCCTGCCCCACTATACCCGGGGCAAAACGGACAAACAGAGGGGCGATGGGGTTTTTGACAAATCCATCAAAGCGCTGCAGGAACTGAACCGCGTCGGGTACGGGGCCCCTGAGAGCGGGTTGAAACTCGATTTGGTGTACAATCCCTCCGGGGCGTTCCTGCCGGGGGACCAGTCGGCCCTTGAACAGGATTTTAAAACTGCCCTGAGCGAAGACTTCGGGATCGTGTTCAACAACCTGTTCACCATAACGAACCTGCCCATCTCCCGATTCCTCGATTATTTAATCGCCTCGGAGAACTACGAGGATTATATGACCGCCCTGGTCGATGCCTATAACCCGGAAGCCGTTAAAAACGTGATGTGTACCAATACGATCTCCGTCAGTTGGGATGGCTGGCTGTACGACTGTGATTTCAATCAGATGCTGGGGCTAAAAGTGGCCAGCAAGGTCCGGCACATAAAAGACTTCCAGGAGGAACTCCTGCAGGACCGCGAAATTGTCATTTCCCAACACTGTTATGGGTGCACGGCCGGAGCCGGCAGCAGCTGCCAGGGTGCAGTGACCTGAATCTTGGGCTAATAAGGCCGGTTTTCGGGAGGATTTCCGATGCGTCATGTATTCGGGACACAAACCGGTTGGTCTGCCGATACTCTTC
Source organism: uncultured Robiginitalea sp. (assembly GCA_964624565.1). Lineage (GTDB taxonomy): Bacteria > Bacteroidota > Bacteroidia > Flavobacteriales > Flavobacteriaceae > Robiginitalea. The sequence continues at coordinate 3,805 of CAZUZE010000038.1, read as the reverse complement.
AAGAGGCAATTCCATGTCTTTTTTATGTATTTGATCGATGTTTTATGTATTTCGTCGATATTTTTACCTTTCTGGAGGCAATCATGGGTTTTGTCAAAGAGACCGCCCGGTCTGTAACACCAAAATGGCATACCCATGGAAAAAAACCTGAAAAGCAGGGCCACCGTAAACCGGATGCAGCAGAAAGGCCTGGAGTTATTCTATCAAAAAGGCTACTACAACACAAGTCTGGACGACATCCTGAAAGCCCTGGAACTCTCCAAAGGAGCCTTCTACCACCATTTCCAGTCCAAGGAGGATTTCATGATCAGCATCGTACAGCACTTGCTGTTCAGAAAGGTCTACAGCATGCTGATCGAGCCGGTCGAAGGAAAGGAAGATCCCTTCCGGAATATAGAAACCTGTCTGGAGGATGCCCTGGAAATGGCTGAACACAACCCTATGGACTTTGGTTTTGTCCTGGGTAATTTTATGAGCGAATTCAACGGGCGTAATGAAAAAATCGCAAGGTACCTCAACGACATCTGCAAGGCCTGGGAGGTAAGCCTGGTCACGGCCCTTCAAAAAGGAAAGTCAGACGGGTACCTTGAGCGTCACCACGATAGTGAAGGGATCGCGATCTACGTAATGTCTTCGTATTTCGGGGTGCGTTCCCTGATGGTCGCAGGCAATGCCAGGATGCTGCGGTATCAGTATATGCAGCAATTGCGGAGCTATTTCAAGAGCATGTCCCTGAGGGCTGCCTTCTAGTGTCCGGCCCCCTGGAGGATTTCCAGGATGCGGTTATAGACCCGAACTGGGGGGATGGTCTCCATCACCCTTTCGTATCCTTTGGGCTGTTTGTTCCCGTAGACCGATGTAGGTATGGCCGGATAGCGTTCTCGGTCGGCGAGCATGAAATTCTCCTCAGGCTGGTCGAAAGGTGCAAACCCCGCATAGGGGTGGGTTACACCCCACAGGGTGATCACCGGCAGCCCGTACATGGCCGCGAGGTGTCCGTTGCCACTGTCCATGGATACCATCAGGGCGAGATTCGAAATCAGGGCGAGTTCGTCGGATAAGGTGGCCTTCCCCGCGACGCAAATGCAATGCCCGTACTCGCGTTCCCAGCCCCTGAGTATTTCTGTTTCGCGTTGCCCCCCGCCAAAAAGGTAAACCCGGAGCCCGGGCCTGGCACCCAGCATTTCTATAAGCTCCTTCATCCGGGATTCCGGGTAGCATTTCCCCTGGTGGGCCGCAAAAGGGGCTATGCCAATACAGGTCGTACGGGATTGTGCTCCCTGAAGGTCAAAGGCCTCAGGCCAGGGTTCCGGTTTCAGAAGGTCCTCAGGGGTCAGTTCAAAGGCAAATCCGAGGCTCCTGAACACATCCGCATACCGCTGGTGTGTGCTTTTCAGGGGCCTGAAATCCTTATGGGTCCATGAGGTCAGGCGCCGCTTATCCCTTCTTTCTTTATCCAGCTTCTTAAACGGGCGCCCGGACCCGGAAAAGAATACGCGAAGGATGCCCGTCCTCAATACGGCATGTAAATCCGCAATCCCGTCAAAAGGGGTTTGTTGCAGGTCCCTGTACAACCTCCAAAGACCGGAAAGCCCTTTGTGCCTGCCTTTGGCTTCAAAGGGATATACCTGAAGGTTGGGCACCCGCCGGAGGATCGGGGTGAAATGGGGCCGGGTGACAAAAACAATTCGGACCTCGGGGTTCTGGCGGCAAAGGGAAAGGAGCACAGGGACGGTCATGGCCACATCTCCAAGGGCGGAAAAACGGAAAACCAGGATCTTTCTGTCAGTTCCTTTGCCCACGCAATACGGGGTTTAACTCCTCGTCGTTGTACATTTTCATCTGCTTGTAGACCTTCATGTATTTCTTGCCGCTGGCGATGTCCTCAAGCAGCTGGTCAATGGCCGAAGACAGGTCCCGGCGCTGTTCGAGCAGTACGTCCAGTTTTTCCCGGCAGGCCTTTTTATGTGCCGCGCTGGCATCGTCCCTTTCGGCTTCTTCCCGCATATGGTAGATCTTCAGGGCCAGGATGGACAACCGGTCAATCGCCCAGGCCGGGCTTTCTGTATTGATCGTGGCATTGTCCGCTACGGGTACCGCTTTATACTTGTTCAGGAAGTAACTGTCAATGTACTCCACCAGATCCGTCCGCTCCTGGTTGCTCGCGTCGATCTTTCGCTTTAATTCAAGTGCGGCCACCGGATCAATCCCCGGGTCCCTGATCAAATCCTCGTAATGCCACTGGACGGTGTCGATCCAGTTCTTCCGGTAGAGCAGATGCGCTATGTCATCCACAGGGTAGGGGTTTTCAAAAGGCTGGTCTACCCGGTCCTCAATGTGGTATTTCCGGATACTTTCCTCGAATACTCCAAAGGCGTCTTTGCTGAACATACAGAACTCTTTTAAGCAAATATACCGTTTATTTAACGACCCATTCTATAAAGAAAACCACGAGGGATACCACTGTAAAGCCATATAACACGGCATTCTTAAGGACGCCTCTCCTGATGGACTCTTCATAGCGCGCCAGGAAGACAGCGGAGGCAAAAAAACAGAACATAACGGCACTTCCGGCCCGTTCTCCAGTCAAGAAGGCGACCAGTACGGCCAGGGCCCATACATAAACGAGCAGCCTCAGCTGAATGAGCCTGCCCTGTCCGGATTTCCCCTGCTTCACAAATGCGATAATGCCGGTAGCGAAGACAAGGACCAGAAACCCCGTCAATTTAAGCAGGGAGAAGGTCGACAATTCTGTGATGCCGGAATACTGAGGGACATATGTGAAATGGGTAAAGAGCTGACCGGTATCGCCAAGGAGGTAATAAAAGGACCAGGAGGTCAATCCCACCGAGACCCCGGCGGCGATGGGTATGAGCCAGTAATTGAGCTTTTTGGGGATGTAGAAGTAGATATACAGCCAAACCAGCAGGATAAATAAGAGCGCCCAGTTCACAAAGAGGCTCGCCACAAAAATCCAAAGGGCCCCGTCAAAAACCTTTTCCTTCAGGTTCTTCATGGACTTCATGCTGATCAGCCTTCGAAGGGCCAGCAAGAGGAAAAGCGTCGCTATCAGTACCTGTGGGTCGCGCAGGGAATCCTGAAAAAAAATGGCAAATTGGGCGTATGCCAGCATGGCATAGGAATCCGAGGCCGTCAGTTGGTTCCTCTGGACCACAAAATTCACCAGAAATATTGTAAGCAGGAGGCAACAAATGCCTGAAAACAGCCACAGTAAAGAGGCCTGGGTTGGTAGGTCCCCGCCCCTGTGGAGTTGGGCAAGGACAAAAAAAACAAATACTACAGATAAAACCAGGATGTAATTTACAGGCCTTGTTTTACCGAAAAGACTTGAAATCATCGATGGTTTTCGTAAATTCGCCAGGTAAATATAGCCAGAATGAAAGCTTTTTTCGAGGGGATAGAAAATTTATTTGTGAACGGGCTTTTTGCGCCCTATGACATGTTCAGGGGAATGCAGAATTGGTGGACGGCCAATTCCGTGAACTGGGTTTTTGCGATAATCGGAGTGATCGCCATGGTGTACTGGTTGCGGCAAATCCGCCTGTTCGAGGAGCGGGGCGAAGAAGACCACAGCGTCACCGCACATTCATACCTGTAGGTTTTCGGCCGGAGTTCCCGGGTGCCCTTAAAGGTCAAAACCGATGTCCGACCTGTAGTAGGCATCCCTGAACTGAATCCCCGCCACTCCTTTATAGGCCAGGCGGAGTGCCTCCCTTACGTCTTCCCCCAGGGCAGTGACCGCCAATACGCGCCCCCCGCTGGTTACGACCTCACCCCGGTCATT
>CAZUZE010000037.1:0-14218 GCA_964624565.1 uncultured Robiginitalea sp. | reverse complement strand
ACGGGTAGCGGGGCCGAACTCCCACGCCACTTCTCCTTCAAAACCCTGCACCCTCACCGGATCCTCCGCATTGAAATAGATGAAATCGGTATTGTCAAACTGTATCGTGCCGGATTCACGCCTCTGAAAGTACAGGCCGCTGATCCTCAGTCCGGAATCCGACCGGAATTCCAGGCCGCCTTCCAGGGTGCGGTTGGTTTCCGGACCCAGTTCGGGGTTCGCCCCGAAGGCGCCGTAAAGCTGTGCCAGTGAGGGGGTGATGTAGGCTGTTGCCCAGGAACCCATGACCTTCAGGTACCCTCCCTCCATGCGATAGGCATAGGAAGGGTTCAGGTGGTATACCCCCCGGGTGCCATATGTGGAATGCACGTTCAGCCGGACCCCTGCATTCAGGTTGAGGCCGGAAGCGGCAGTCCAGACCAGGTTCAGGTAGGGATCCACAATGGTAAACTCCTGATCGGTATCCAGCACCGCCCGGTCATTTATCAGGTTTACCCCGAGCAGCGCATGGAGGTGCTGCCCGAATCGGCGCTTGTATATAAGGTCTGCGGTATAGTTGCTCCCCTGGAAGCGGCCCGGAAAATCACTCAGGTTCTCAGAGGAAAAATCCGTGTAGGCCCCAAGCGCCTCGAACTGCTGAAGGCTGTCCTTCCACTGCCAGCGCAGCCCCAGTCGCTTCTGGTCCGTGCGGTATTGAAACGGGGCGTCCACCCCGTTGAAGGTATCGTCGTAGGCCGCTGCCATCGCGGAGCGGTTTGCAAAGACAGAGAGCCCCGACCTTTTGGAGAATTGCTTACCCGCCTTGAAATCCACAGCCCAGTTGGAATACGGGTCGGGCTCGGTTCCCGCGGCCAGGGATGAGAGCCCATTGGCATAATCCTGTGAAAGGGAGCCCTGGTAATCCCAGCCGCCCCGGCGACCGCCAATTTGTACCGCGTGATTGGATTTTCCGATATCGGGACGGGATTCCTCCGTGGTATTCTGTGTCCCCAGGCTCCCCTGGGCGCTGAGGAAAAAGGGGGTGTCACCAGGGGACTTCGTGCGGATATCGATGACTGCTGTGGCTGCATTGGCCCCATAGAGCACACTGGTGGCGCCCTTGACGATCTCAATGGATTCCACCGAAGCGACCGGCAGCAGGCGCAAGTCGTATTCCCTCCCGGCAGAAGAGGGATCCGAGACCCTGAGGCCATCGATCAGGACCACGACCTGCCGGCCCCTGCCCCCGCGGACGAAAACCCCGAGGACTTCCCCCGGCCGGCCCCGGCTCCCGGAAATTTCCACGCCCCCTTGCTGGTTGAGTACCTGGGCCACGGAGGCCCCCTGATAGCCTTTCAGCAGTTCCGGCCCCAGCCGGATGACGGTCTTTCCGGATTGCTCCCTCCTCAAGGGGAAGCGCGAATCACTTACCACGACTTCCTCCAGTTCGCGTACATAGGCGGAATCGGCGGGTTGCTGCCCGAAAACCGCTGCTGTGGCCAGGGCGCAGAAGGGCCACAGCCATGATTTTTGTACCATACAATAAAATAGAACGAGATGTTCCCAGGCAATTAAGCTTGTAAACCTTTATCCCGAAAGTTTAACATTCCTTGTTTGGATGCGGCAGGTCTCCTGGCTCGCGTCCTGTCTCCTACCTTCCCGTGCCCAGACGGATTGCACAGTGGTTCGAAGTTGGATACAGGCATTCCGTACCCGATAAGTACGGAACAAAGCTTACAGTTGCGGGAACAGCTCCGGTCTCGCACCGGATTCCCTTTTAATGCCCGCTGCAATGATGCAGACGGACAACCATCATCCGGGGTAAAGGTAAACATCTTCGCCTTGCTTTTGAATCCGGGGAATTAAAAATTACTTTTAAGGCCTGAAGAAAATGGGATGCGTATCGGGATTTTTATCGGGTTGGCCGTTTTACTGGTGACAGGCTGCCGGGAGGAGGGGAAGCAGCCCGATCCGTCCGGGGACACAGTGACCGAAACCTGGAGGCCCCGGTATGCAAAGGGTTTTTATTTGGAGAAGACCCGCTTGGGGGTGGACTACCTCTACATCGACAGCCCCTGGCCGGGGGCTGCAAAAACCTATCGGTACGCCCTGGTACCCCGGGAGGAAATGGATGAGAAAGCGGCGCTGATCAAAGGGGTGGATGGGATCGTCGGCCTGCCCGCCATGCGCGTGATCACCACCTCGACCACCCATATCCCGGCCCTGGAAACCCTGGGTGTCCCGGAACGGCTTGTAGGGTTTCCCGGCCTGAAATACATCTCCTCCCCCACCGCCAGGGAACGAATGGAAAAGGGCCAGGTAAAGGAGCTGGGGGCCAATGAAGCCCTGAATACGGAACTGGCAGTAGCCCTGGACCCGGACCTGCTCGTGGGCTTCGGGGTCTCCGGAACCCCGGGCTCCTACGAGGCCCTGGAAGCCTCGGGTATCCCGGTGGTCTACAACGGGGACTGGATGGAGGAAGATCCCCTGGGGAAGGCGGAATGGATCCTTTTTTTCGGCATTTTGTTCGGAAAGGAAACCGAAGCCCGGAGGGCCTTTGAGGATGTCGAGGGCGCCTACCTGGAAGCGCGGGCCCTGGCCGCCAATGCCGGTAAAACACCGACCGTCCTCAGCGGGGCCCTTTACAGGGATGTGTGGTACCTCCCGGGGGGTGACAGCTGGGCGGCCCGCATCATAGAGGATGCCAACGCACGGTACCTCTGGGCGGACGCCCCGGGACGGGGAAGCCTGTCCCTGAGCCTGGAAAGCGTCCTGGAAAAAGGCTCCGAAGCCGACTTCTGGGTCGCCCCTTCGCAGTACACGACCTACGGGGAAATGGCGGGTGCCGAGGTGCATTACAGGCAGTTTAAAGCTTTCCGCGAGCGGAAGGTTTACACCTACGCGCTCACCCGGGGTCCCGGAGAGGGTTTATGGTATTACGAGCTCGGGCCGAGCCGGCCCGATCTGGTCCTTAAAGACCTGATCCGATGTTTCCACCCGGAACTGCTCCCGGGGTATGAACCGTTCTTTTTCAAACCTGTGAAATAAATGGGAGGGACCAAACGACCCGGGTATGTTTTTGGGGGGTTGCTCCTGCTCCTGTTCGCAGCGCTGTTCGCAAACCTGAGCCTGGGATCGGTCCCCATCCCGCTCGACGAAATCCTCAGTGCCCTTACCGGGGGGGAAACCGGCCGGGAATCCTGGAAATACATCATCTGGAATTACAGGCTTCCCAAAGCCCTGACCTCCCTGCTCGTGGGGGGCGGGCTTTCCCTGAGCGGATTGCTGATGCAGACCCTGTTCAGGAATCCGCTGGCGGGCCCCTTCGTGCTTGGGGTAAGCTCAGGGGCAAGCCTTGGGGCCGCCCTTCTGATCATGGGGGCCTCCCTCCTCGGGGGGTTCGGGGCCCGTTACCTCAGCAGCGACCTGGGCCTGATCATCGCCAGCGGCCTGGGCAGCCTTTTGGTGCTCGCGACCGTTCTGGTGGTGGCCACGCGCCTGAAAGATGCCATGGCGCTCCTGATTGTCGGGCTGATGTTCGGAAGCATCACAGCCGCCCTTGTTACGGTCCTGTCTTTCTTTTCGCAGGCCGAGCAACTCCAGCAATACATCTTCTGGTCCTATGGGAGCGTGGGGAACCTGAGCTGGTCCCAGGTCGGCCTGCTGGGGATTTTTTTTCTCGGGGGCCTGGGCATCAGTATCGGGCTGCTGAAAGCGCTCAATGCGCTGCTGCTCGGGGAGCGTTACGCAGCCAGCATGGGGATTTCCACCAGGCGGACCCGAAACGGGATCATCCTGGCCACCGGGTTGCTGGCGGGCGGCATCACGGCCTTTGCCGGGCCCATCGCGTTTATCGGCCTGGCTGTCCCCCACCTGGCGCGGCAGTTGCTAGGCACACAGGACCACCGGATCCTGCTGCCGGCCGTCCTCCTTTACGGCGGGATCCTGATGCTGGTATGCGATATGATTGCCCAGCTCCCCTTTTCGGCCTATGTGCTGCCGATCAATGCGATCACCTCCCTGGTCGGGGCCCCTGTCATCATCTGGCTCCTCGTCCGGCGCAACCGCATGCTTTTCTGAACCCGGAAGGCTGGCTCTCTAGGTTATCTGGCCCGATCCCCGTATTTTCGCGACAAGCGCCACATTTCAAAATTCCCGAAAGATGCCATCGGAAGGCCATCCGGAATACCCCCTTTCAACAGAGGGGCTAAAGATTGGATACAGGATAAAGGGAGGGGACCTTTCCCTGACCCCTGTCCTGGAATTCTCCCTGCCCCCGGGGAGCCTGAATGCCGTGGTAGGGGTCAACGGAGTGGGCAAATCCACCCTGCTCCGGACCCTGAGCGGAATGCACCCGCCCCTCTCGGGCAGCGTCCGCATCGAAGGAGCTTCCCTCGGGGCCATGCCTCCCGTGGAAAGGGCCCGCAGGCTCAGCGTGGTCCTGACGGAACCCATCGCCTCCAAGAACCTGACGGTCAACGAGCTGGTAAGCCTGGGAAGGCATCCCTACACCAACTGGATGGGGCAGCTGAGCCAGGAAGATCAGACACGGGTCCTCGCTGCGATGGAAAAAATGGAACTCATGGCGCTGGGCGGGCAGCCCTGCCATACCCTGAGCGATGGCCAGCTGCAGCGGGCCCTGATCGCACGGGCCCTGTCCCAGGATACCTCCCTGATGTTGCTGGACGAGCCCACCACCCACCTGGACCTGTACCACAAGGTTAAAATCCTGAAGCTCCTCCGGGAGGTGGCCCATACGGAAGAAAAGACCATCCTGTTTTCAACCCATGAAATCGACCTGGCCATACAGTTGTGCGACCACATCCTGATACTTTCGCCGGATCGTTCCCACTTTGGGGCCCCTTGCCAGCTCATCGAATCCGGGGCGTTCGAAACGCTTTTCCCTGTGGATACCGTTCTTTTTGACCCTTCAAGCGGGAGGTTTACGATAAAAAAGTAATCAAAGGCCTCTGCTTTTTATCTTCGGGCTTCTTCCTATCTTTACGCGTATGATGGAAGTGATGGCAAATTTATGGATGCTGGTCGCGGGGTTTGTCACAAGCCTTGGCCTTGGGGTGCTTCTCGGGAGGTACCTCCTCAGCCTGAGATACCGGGCCGATCAGGGGGCCGCTGAAATGCGGGAGGAACAGTGGCGGAAAAACATGGACGCGGCCGGGGAACAGCTGCGGGAGGCGCGTGAAGAAGGACGGCGGCTGCAGGCGGAAAAAGAACGCCTGGGACAGGAACTGGTGAGGCGGGAATCGGAGGTGGCACAGCTCAGGGAGAAACAACTGGAGCAAAAGGAAGAGATCCTGAAGCTGCAGGATACCTTCACCAAGGAATTTGAAAACCTCGCCAATAAGATCCTGGACGAGAAAAGCACCAAATTCACGGAGCAAAACCAGAAGAACATCCGGGACATCCTCACGCCCCTGCACGAGAAAATCCAGTCGTTCGAGAAAAAAGTGGAACAGACCCGGGTGGAAAATTACGGCATACACGAAGCCCTCAAGGAACAACTGCGAACCCTTCAGAACCAAAATCTGAAGATAACCCAGGAGGCTGAAAACCTGACCCGTGCCCTTAAGGGGGAGAGCAAGATGCAGGGGAACTGGGGCGAACTGGTCCTGGAGCGGGTGCTCGAAAAATCGGGCCTCGAAAAGGACCGGGAGTATTCCGTACAGCAGAGTTTCAGAAGGGAAGACGGCAGCCTCTCGCTTCCGGATGTCATCATCCACCTGCCCAATGGCAACAAAATGGTCGTGGATTCCAAGGTCTCCCTGACGCATTACGAGCGCTTTGTCAACGCCGAAGAAGCCGAACAACCCTCCTTCCTCCGGGAACACCTGAACTCCCTGAAGCGCCATGTCGAACAACTTTCCGCCAAGAAATACGAGGATTTGTATGAAATGGAAAGCCCCGATTTCGTGCTGATGTTCGTCCCTATCGAAACCGCCTTTACCATTGCCATCAATACCGAACCCGAACTCTACAACAAGGCATTTGAACACAATATCGTCATTGTGACCCCATCGACCCTCCTGGCTACGCTCAGGACTATCGACAGCATGTGGAACAATGAAAAACAGCGCCGCAATGCCATTGAGATCGCGAGGCAGGCCGGGGCCCTGTACGATAAGTTTGAAGGGCTTGTCACCGACCTGACCCAGGTGGGCAAAAAAATGGACGAGGCCAAAAACGAGTACAGCGGGGCCATGAACAAGCTGGTCACCGGACGCGGGAATATTATCGGCCGTATCGAAAATCTGAAGAAAATGGGGGCAAAAACCAAAAAATCATTGCCCGAACCCATTCTAAAACGGGCTGAGGAGGCCAACGCCCCGGCAGCCGGAGATCCTGACCTTTAATTAAAATCGTTCACCTATGTTTAAAAGCATCCTTTTAAAATCCCTTTTGGTAATTGCCATTATGCTGGCCGGAGTGATGGCCTTTCTTTACTACGCGACCTTCAGTGAGGGCGTGCGCTCCGGGGAGCTCATCAAATTCAGCCGTAAAGGGGTCCTGTTCAAGACCTGGGAAGGAGAGATCAGCCAGGGGATATCAGGGGCCCAGATCTTCCAGTTCTCCGTCCTGGACCGGGACCAGGAAGTCATCGAAGGGCTTAAAGATGCAGAAGGGCAGTACATAAAAGTAACCTACGAGGAGCGGTTTGCCACTTTCCCCTGGTGGGGGGAAACCAAATACTACATCACCGGGGTGGAGATCACGGAATCCCCGCATACGCGAAAATTCGGGAACAGGAATCCCTGATCCCCCTTCAGTTCGCGCGGAGGTGGGCAGCCGCAGGGCGGTCCGCCAGCCAAAGCAGCCTGCCGCTGGCAGGGGCCACCCGGGACGCCGGGAGCAGGTCACTGCCGGGCCCCTTATTTCCTATACGTGCAAGGGGTGCTGCCTTGTTTTCCCCGGTTACCAGGAACACCACCTGTTTGGCATTATTGATCACCTGCCCGGTAAGGCTGATGCGCTTCTGACCGGTTTCAGGGTGTTCGGCAACCACGCAATGCGCCCCGGAATCCCACAGATCGATCTGGTGCGGAAAAATGGATGCCGTATGCCCGTCATCTCCCATCCCGAGGACCACCAGGTCAAACTGGGGGATGCGGCGCGACTGCGGCAAATGCTCCCCGAGGACCCTGGAATACCGGACGGCCTCTGCCTCCGGGTCGTTTTCCCCCCGGATCCTGAAAATATGGGAAGGGGTGACAGGAACCTTGTCCAGTAAGTGACTACGGGTCATGCGGTAATTGCTCTGAGGGTCGTCTGGCGGGACGCAGCGCTCATCGCCCCAGAAAAAATGAAGGGCCTCCCAGGGCAGGCGCCGGGGATATTCCTTTGCCAGGAGGTCGAACCAGACCTGGGGCGTACTGCCCCCGGAAAGGGCGATATTCCGAAATCCCTCCTCCCGGCACCACCGCTCCAGCAAGTCCGAGAGGGCCCTGGCTACGTCCGTTTTCGTGTCGTAAATAATGATATCCATTGCGCCGGGTTTAAGTGATCACGCAGAATCCGGGATCGTCCGTGAGGTGCTCCCCCGGGTTCCTCCAGGTATAGGACCCCTCGATGAGGTCATCTGCATTCTTCGGGCCCCACATGCCCGCGGAATACCCGAATATGACCGTGTCCGGATCCGTCTCCCAGAACTTTACGATCGGATCGACAAACTCCCAGGCGGCTTCGACCTCATCGGCGCGGGCATAGAGGGTGGCATCCCCCTGCATGGCGTCGAGCAGGAGCCGCTCATAGGCCTGCATGATCTTCTGGTCGGCCAGATCCGAGTAATAGAAATCGAGGTTCGCCCTGGCGACTTCAAATCCCTGCCCGGGTACTTTCACCCCGAATTTGATCAGGATGCCCTCATTGGGCTGAATGCGTATGATCAGTTTATTGTCCTTGTTCTGTACCGGGGAATCCCTGAAAATCTGATGGTGGGGCGTCTTGAAGTGGATGACCACCTCGGTGACCTTGGTGGGCATTCGCTTGGCGGTGCGCACGTAAAAAGGGACATCGGCCCACCGCCAGTTATCCACGTAAAATTTGATCGCCGCGTAGGTTTCCGTTCTGGAATTGGGGTCCACCCCCTCTTCTTCCCGGTACCCCACCACGGACTCCCCGTTGCACTCCCCTGCAAGGTACTGCCCCCGGATCGTATGCTGCTCCAGGGTCGCAGGCTCTGTCATAATCCTGAGGGATTTCAGGGCCTTGACCTTTTCATTCCGGATTTCCTCCGGCTCCGAGCCTATGGGAGGTTCCATGACGACCAGGGAAACGATTTGCAAAAGGTGGTTCTGGAACATGTCCCTCAGGGCCCCGGATTTATCGTAATAGCCGCCCCGCTTGCCTACCCCAACGCTTTCCGCACTCGTTATTTCAACGTGGCGGATGTAGTTCCGGTTCCAGAGCGGTTCAAAAATACTGTTGGCAAAACGGGTCACCAGCAGGTTCTGGACGGTTTCCTTGCCCAGGTAGTGGTCAATACGGTAAATCTGGGATTCATCAAAGTACTTCTGGAGGTTGTGGTTGAGCTCCCGGGCCGAGGCGAGGTCATACCCAAAGGGCTTTTCCACGATCAGCCGGGACCACCCCCCGTTGTCGCCTGTCAGGCCGGCCACATGCAAATTCCTGGCTACGGTCTCATAGAGGGAGGGCGGCGTGGAGAGGTAAAAGATAAAATTCCCCCCCGTTTTCTGGCGCTTGTCAAGGGCTTCAATGCGCGCCTTCAGGGACGTATAGTCCGTGTCGTAGGAGTCCCCGAGGTCATGGTAAAAAACCTTTTTTGCAAAGGACTTCCTCAGGCCGTGGTTCTTTACCGTTTCCGGGATATGCGCGTTGCGGAAGACCACCTGATCGCGGAAGGAGTGGTCATCTTCATCGCTGCGGCTGATCCCGAGGACCGCAAAATGTTCGGGCAGGTATTTTTCGGCGTAGAGGCTGAAGAGGGCGGGGATCAGCTTGCGCTCCGTCAGGTCCCCCGAGGCGCCAAAAATGATCAGAAGCTGAGGCGGTGTTTTGTCCATTTCGAAATCGGGCCGGGGCTGGTTTGGCTGCAGTTGGAAAATGGCCGGCGGCCTCCGGCATGTCCCATACAAATAGAATTTTTCCCCTATTTTTGAAGAATCCCGCACGAAGATAGGACATATTTGGCTGGGTAAAAAATTCGGTATCACATGGGTCATCCCCCCAAAGAAGAAGGCATGGAAACAGTGGAAAAGTATGAATTCGGACTTATCGGCCTCGGGGTCATGGGCCGGAATTTCATTTTGAACGTCGCGGAAAACGGCTTTAGCGCACTGGGGTACGACCTGATGCCTGAAAAGGCCGGGGCCCTTCGGGCAGAAGGCGCACAAACCGGGCGTGTCGGGGCAACCTCTGACCTGCGGGAATTCACCCGATCCCTGGCTGCCCCGCGCAGGATCATGCTGCTCGTTCCGGCCGGGAAGGTCGTGGACCAGGTCATAGAAGACCTGCTTCCCCTCCTGGACGCCGGGGACCTGATTATCGACGGGGGCAACTCCCATTTCACGGATACCGACAGACGGGAGGCCTACCTTACGTCAAAAGGGATGTATTTCATGGGAGCCGGCGTTTCCGGCGGGGCCGAAGGGGCCCGGAAAGGCCCCAGTATCATGCCCGGGGGAGCGCCGGAGGCATACCCGCGGATACAGCCTGTTTTTGAGGCGGTGGCCGCCCGCTACAAGGACGTTCCCTGCGTGGCTTATCTGGGGCCGGGGTCTGCGGGAAACTATGTGAAGATGGTGCACAATGGGATCGAATACGGACTGATGCAGCTCACCGGGGAGTGTTACCAGCTGCTCTCCGGGCTCGGCGGCCTGACAAATTCAGAAATCAGTGCCGTTTTCGGGCGCTGGAACCAGGGCCGGCTGCAGTCCTTCCTCATAGAAATTACCTCGGAAATTTTCCGTAAGAAAGATCCCCTGGGTCCGGGGGACCTGATCGATGCCATTCTCGACAAGGCAAAGCAAAAAGGGACCGGGAAGTGGACTTCCCAAAATGGCATGGACCTGGGCATCCCTGTTCCGACCATCGATATCGCGGTGAGCATGCGGGCCATCAGCGCCCTGAAGGACGCCCGGGAGGCTGCCGGCCGGAGGTATGGAAAACCGGGGTACTCCCGGATGGAAAAGGCCTTTCTTGAATCCCTTTGCGAACCCGCTATGTACTTTGCCTTCCTGATGACCTATGCCCAGGGGCTGCACCAGCTCTCCCAGGCCTCTGAAGAATACGGGTACCAGCTGAACCTGGCGACCATCAGTGAAATCTGGAGGGCGGGGTGCATCATCCGCGCCGGCGTCCTGGACGACATCGCTTCCGCCTTCAGGGAGGAACCGCAGCCCGGGCATCTGCTCCTTTCGGAACGCTTTGCCGGCCGGATCGCCGAATGCCTCCCGGCGGTTCGGGACCTGCTCACCCTGGCTATAGGCAGCGGCATTCCCATGCCTGCCCTGTCGGCTTCCCTGAGCTATTTTGACGCCTTCACCACCGCCCGGCTTCCGATGAACCTCATCCAGGCCCAACGGGATTATTTCGGGTCCCACACCTACGAGCGCACGGACCGCTCGGGCACCTTCCACACCGAGTGGCAGGAACCGGACAGGAGGTCCTGACGCCCCTTTTCCCTATTTGCTCAGGTACATTTTTCGCCGGGAGTACAGGTTGTAGAAGGCATCGTCCTTCAGGGACTTGATAAACAGAATACTCTCCCCGGTACTCTTCATTTCAGGACCGAGGTTCTTGTTCACCTTTGGGAATTTATTGAAACTGAATACGGGCTGCTTGATCGCAAAGCCTTCCAGGGAGGGGTTAAAACTGAAATCGCTCAGCTTCTTCTCCCCCAGCATCACCTTGGTCGCATAATTCACATAGGGTTCCCCATAGGCCTTGGCGATAAAGGGCACGGTACGCGAAGCCCTCGGGTTGGCTTCAATGATGTACACCTGGTCCCCTTTGATAGCAAACTGAATGTTGATCAGTCCGACGGTATTGAGGGCCAGGGCGATTTTATGGGTATGGTCCTTGATTTGCTGCAGGACGAATTCCCCCAGGTTGAACGGAGGGAGGGTGGCATTGGAATCCCCGGAGTGTATCCCGCAGGGCTCAATGTGCTCCATAATCCCGATGATCTGGACTTCCTTCCCGTCGCAGATGGCATCCGCCTCGGCTTCAATGGCCCCGTCGAGGTAGTGGTCCAGCAAAAGCTTGTTGTTTGGGATTTTCCGAAGCAGATCCACTACGTGCGATTCCAGTTCTTCCTTGTTGATCACGATCTTCATCCCCTGCCCCCCGAGCACGTAGGAGGGGCGGACGAGTAGCGGAAACTTCAATTCGTCGGCCAGGGCCAGGGCTTCGTCCGCGCTTTCAGCCACCCCGAACTGCGGATAGGGGATGCCGTTTTCCTTCAGAAGGCGGGAAAAGCTTCCCCGGTCCTCTGCCAGGTCGAGGGACTCAAAACTCGTCCCCATGATGCGAATCCCGTATTTATCCAGTTTTTCGGCCAGTTTCAGGGCCGTCTGCCCGCCCAGCTGCACGATCACCCCTACCGGATTTTCGTGGAGGATAATGTCGTAGATATGCTCCCAGAAAACCGGTTCAAAATAGAGCTTGTCAGCCGTGTCAAAATCCGTTGAAACCGTTTCGGGGTTGCAGTTGATCATAATGGTTTCGTACCCGCATTCCGCTGCTGCCAGCACCCCGTGCACACAGCAGTAATCAAATTCGATCCCCTGCCCGATCCGGTTGGGCCCGGATCCCAGGACCACGATTTTCCTGCGGTCGGTCACCTCACTGTCGTTGGCCACGTAGCGGGTCCCGTCAGGGGTCTCGATTTCGGCCTCAAAGGTCGAGTAGTAGTAGGGGGTCATCGCGGTGAACTCCGCCGCACAGGTATCGACCAGTTTGTACACCCTTTTGATATCCATGGCCATGCGCTTCTGGTGCACCTCACTCTCCCAACAGTCGAGCATATGGGCGATCTGCCGGTCTGCAAACCCCTTCTGTTTGGCCTCCAGCAGCAATTCCTTGGGAAGGGTCTCAATGGAATACCTGCTGATTTCCTTTTCCAGTTGGTAGAGTTCCTCGTACTGACGGAGGAACCACATATCGATTTTCGTGATCTCGTGGATCCGGCTCAGGGGGATCCCCAGCTGAATGGCATCGTAGATGACAAATACCCTGTCCCAGCTCGCATAGGTCAGCTTCTGGATGATCTGGTCGTAATCGGTATAGCCCTTGCCGTCTGCCCCGAGCCCGTTTCGCTTGATTTCAAGGGACTGGGTGGCTTTGTGCAGGGCCTCCTGGAACGAGCGCCCGATGCCCATCACTTCCCCTACGGACTTCATCTGCAGGCCCAGGGTCCGGTCGGCCCCTTCGAACTTATCGAAGTTCCAGCGCGGGATTTTTACAATCACATAGTCGAGGGTAGGCTCAAATAGGGCCGATGTCGACTTGGTAATCTGGTTGTTCAGTTCGTCGAGGTTGTACCCGATGGCCAGTTTTGCGGCAATTTTGGCAATCGGGTATCCCGTCGCCTTCGAGGCAAGTGCCGAGGAGCGGGAAACCCGGGGGTTTATTTCAATGGCGATGATCTCCTCCTTCTCGTCCGGGCTTACGGCGAACTGCACATTGCACCCCCCGGCAAAATCCCCGATACTGCGCATCATCTTAATGGCCATGTCCCGCATGCGCTGGAAGGTGGTGTCCGAAAGCGTCATGGCAGGGGCTACCGTGATCGAGTCCCCGGTATGGATCCCCATCGGATCCATATTCTCGATCGTACAGATAATAACCACATTGTCGTTTTTGTCGCGAAGGAGCTCCAGTTCGTATTCCTTCCAGCCCATCATGGCCTTGTCGATCATCACCTCGTGAATCGGCGAGATTTCAAGGCCCCGGCTGAGCAACTCATCGAAATCTGCCGGGTCGTGGACAATAGAGGCCCCAGCCCCTCCCAGGGTATAACTGGCCCGGATCACGAGGGGAAACCCGAATTCCTGGGCGATTTCCTTGCCCTTGAGGAAAGAAGTAGCAGTAGACTGCGGTGCCATCTTGATCCCGATTCGGGTCATGAGTTCACGGAATTTTTCCCGGTCCTCGGTAATATTGATCGCGTCGATGTCAACCCCGATGATCTCGATGCCGTAATCTTCCCATATGCCCTTTTCCCCGGCCTCAATACAAAGGTTTAGTGCGGTTTGACCTCCCATCGTGGGCAGGACGGCATCCAGGTTCGGATGCTTTTCGAGTACTTCGATGATCGACTTTGTGTTAAGGGGCAACAGGTAAACGTGGTCCGCCATGGAAGGGTCCGTCATAATGGTGGCCGGATTGCTGTTGATCAGGATGGTTTCAATGCCATCCTCTCTCAGGGAGCGGAGCGCCTGGGAACCTGAGTAGTCAAACTCGCAGGCCTGGCCAATGACTATGGGGCCTGAACCTATGATCAGTACAGATTTAAGATCTTTTCTCTTGGGCATTCTGGGGAGGGGTTAAAAGTTTTTAAACAAAAAAAAGGTGTTACTTTCAACAAGTAACACCTGAATTATTTCTGAGAATGGGTCACCCATTATTTTTTATGTCTCGGCTCGGAGGATACGCTTAGTTTCTTGCGGCCCTTCGCCCTTCTGCGCGCGAGTACCTTCCGGCCATTGGCTGATGACATACGCTCGCGGAAACCGTGTTTGTTTCTGCGTTTTCTTTTTGAAGGCTGGTACGTTCTTTTCATTGTAAAGCGTTTAAGGCTGCCCTGGCTCGCCGGTTTACCTGTGCAAAATCTGGGCGCAAATATACGAAGACTTTTGGCTTTCCCAAATTGGAATAAATTTTTTTTAGAATTGTTTTTACTACTTTTGCCAGTGCGTTTTTTCAGGCGAAACCCCAATGGTGCAAACCCTTTTCAGACTGTTTGTTTTTCTGAGTTTTCCAGGGCTCCTCATGGCGCAAAAAGTCCTGGGGTATCAGCTAAGTGAGGGGGATGTTTTTACCGTGGAGCAGACCGCCAAACAGGACATCTTACAAAAGCTCGACAATACGAGCCACCAGCTTACCAACAGGGTTTCCGGGATCCTGCAAATCAGCGTGGTGCAGGACCGGGACAGCATGTACCTGCTGGAGTTCATGTTCAACGACCTCACATTCAAAATCGAAAGCAGCCTGCAGGGCGTCCTTCTCGATATTCATGCGGCTGAGCCCAGGGCCGGGGATTCCC
>CAZUZE010000036.1:9733-14303 GCA_964624565.1 uncultured Robiginitalea sp. | reverse complement strand
TGGCAATTGGCGATCAGCCAGTCCGTTGATTTCCAGTCCGAAGCCACCGGGATCAGGTGATGGGTCAGGTCCGGTTTCACAGCGGCCATTTCCCAGGCGATCCCCCCTCCGAGCGAACCCCCGATAAGGGCAAAAAGGCGCGGGATTTCAAGATGTTCCAGGGCCAGGAGAAAGATGCGGCCAATGTCCGCCGCCACGAAATCCCTGTAATTCTCAATGAGGAACCCATCGTATCCGTTGCCCGGGATGTTAAAACACAGAACCGTAAAGTGCTCCGTATCGATGCACTTTCCCGGGCCGACCAGGGAACTCCACCACCCCCCGGGGCCGGCCACATTTGAATTTCCGGTCAGGGCGTGGTTCACCAACACCACCGGGGCCGAATGCAGCGGCCTCCCGAAAAGCTCATAGGTGAGGGTGATCGGCAGCTGCACCCCGCTGAGGGTGGTATAGCGGTCCCAATGGATTTTATGTAATGCGCTTTCTTCCATTTTACATAGGCTCTGTCCCTTCTCCGGGCCCTTAAAAGCCATGGGCCGTTGCAGGAATTAGAAAAGTGTTAACGAAACAGGAAAGGCCAGGGGCCCGCAAGGGGAAGATTATCTTTCCCGGACATCCCGCGCCCGGGTAGAATGTAGCACCTTCTTTGCCCCGCAGGGGAAAGGGTTGCCAAGGCTTTAACGGGTCTAGTCCCTACACCTTTCTCGATAACGACAAAAAATAACTGAACGTCCAGGGTGGCAGGCAGCCCGCCGCCACCCCTGGTACAAATCAAAGGCCAAATGCCTTCTTGACGGCATCTACCCTATCGAGCTTCTCCCAGGTAAAGAGTTCCACCCTCGTTTCGATACGCCCGTTGTAAGGGGATTCAAATACCTTGTCCGCCCAGCGCGGCTCGCGCCCCATATGGCCGTACGCGGCTGTTTCCAGATATATGGGGTTCCTGAGCTTCAGGCGGGCTTCGATACCTGCCGGGCGCATGTCAAAGAGTCCGGCCACCATCTCCCCGATGGCGCCGTCGGTCATTCCGACTTTGGAAGTCCCGTAGGTGTTGACGTTTATGGAAGTGGGTTCTGCGATCCCGATCGCATAACTGACCTGAACAAGGATTTCGTCGGCCACCCCTGCCGCCACCAGGTTCTTGGCGGCATGACGGGCCGCATAGGCGGCACTGCGGTCCACCTTGCTGGGATCCTTGCCGCTGAAGGCACCACCTCCATGGGCGCCTTTTCCGCCATAGGTGTCCACGATGATCTTCCTTCCGGTCAGGCCGGTATCCCCGTGCGGGCCGCCGATAACGAATTTTCCCGTGGGGTTCACGTGGTAGGTTATATCGGTCCCGAAGAGCGGACGAAGCCGCTCTGGAAGTCCTTTGACAACCCTTGGAATCAGGATGTTGCGAACATCAGCTTCAATTTTCCCGAGCATCCGCTGGTCGGATTCATCAAAGGGATCGTGCTGGGTGGAGACCACTATGGTATCAATGCGCAGGGGCACATTATCATCGGAATACTCGATCGTCACCTGGGACTTGGCGTCCGGCCTGAGGTAGGGCATGTCCCGGGACTCCCTCCTCAGGAGGGCGAGTTCGGTCAGAATCCTGTGCGCGATATCCAGGGCGAGGGGCATGTAATTGTCCGTCTCCCGGGTCGCATATCCGAACATCATCCCCTGGTCGCCCGCCCCCTGGTCTTCCTTGGTTGCCCGGTCCACGCCCTGAAGGATCTCGGGAGACTGCTCGTGGATCAGGGAAATCACCCCGCAGGAATCCCCGCTGAAGCGGTACTCCCCTTTGGTGTAGCCGATCGCGTTGATGGTTTCCCGGGCGATTTGCTGCAGGTCGACATACGTATTGCTTTTGACTTCTCCGGCCAGGACCACCTGCCCCGTGGTTACGAGGGTCTCACAGGCTACTTTGCTCTCGGGGTCAAAGGCGAGGAAATTATCGAGCAGCGCATCGCTGATCTGGTCGGCTATTTTATCCGGGTGGCCCTCACTGACGGATTCAGAGGTAAACAGGTATGGCATGAAGGTAAAATTGCGGAAAGCTGACCAAGGGCGAACAGAATGCGCTACAGTAAGGGAGCCAGCACCCGCGGGGCGAAGCATACTGCTTTAGCATTTTTTGGATCCGGTACTCCGGGCTCCGAGGTTGCAATCAGTCAAATCTATCCTCGTTACTGGGATCAAAAATAGGGTTTCGGTAGTAATCGGCAAAATAAAATGCGGAAAACCCATTCCGGCACCATGGCAAGCGGCCTTTCATAACCGCTTTTAGGCCGCGGTGCATTGCGTCGTTTTTATTTCCCCGTACTGCAGATACTTCGTATATTGTAAGCCCTCTTTCGGGTATATCTTACAGGGCTAAAATCAAGTTGTATGCATATTGCGGTGGCCGGAAACATCGGCGCGGGAAAAACCACTCTTACCGAACTGCTCGCCAAACACTACCGGTGGGAGGCGCACTTTGAGGATGTGGTGGACAACCCCTATCTGGATGATTTTTACACCCAGATGGCGCGCTGGAGCTTTAACCTCCAAATCTACTTTCTCAATACACGCTACCGGCAAATCCTGAAAATAAGGGAAAGCGGGAAGAATGTCATACAGGACCGGACCATTTATGAAGATGCCTTTATTTTTGCCCCGAACCTGCACGCGATGGGCCTGATGACCAACAGGGATTTCCAGAATTACATCGGCCTGTTCAACCTCATGGAGAGCCTGGTCCAGCCCCCGGATTTGCTGATCTACCTCCGAAGCTCCATTCCAAACCTGGTCAACCAGATCCACAAAAGGGGGCGGGAATACGAAAACTCGATTTCCATCGACTACCTCAGCCGCCTCAACGAGCGGTATGAAGCCTGGGCCGAGGGATATGAAGGCGGGAAGCTGCTGATCATCAATGTGGACGACCTGGATTTTGTGGATAACCCGGAGCACCTCGGGCAGGTGATCAACCGGATCGACGCCGAGATCAACGGCCTTTTCTGAGCCCGGAAACCCTTTTCAGACAAAACCCATCCCCCTGGCGTGTTCCAGGACCTCTTCACTTCGATCCACGACGAGCACGGGGATCTCTGTTTCCTGACCGGTAAGCCGGCGCACACGGGCCATCCGGGTGCGGTGCCTGACCGAACGCAGGTAGATCGCCCGGATACGGCCCGGATGCTCCCGGGCGATCTTAAGATAAATGTCAGCATCCTTTTCCCCGCTGTCACCGATGAGGATAAACGACATGGCCGGGTAGGTCTTCAGAATATTCCCGATTTCGTGCTCCTTGTGCGGGATATGTCCTTTGACGGTCCTCCCGAGCACGCTCGCCATGCTCCTGAGCAGGATGGGCCCTTTGGGGAAATTGTTTGAACTGAGAAAGAATTCGAGGTACCGGTAGAGATTCCAGGGGCTGTGGCTTACGTAAAATACGGGATTGGCCTCCGAACCGCTTTTTCCCCTGTGGAGGCGATGGTACAATTCGGCGGCCCCCTGAAGGGGGATGCGCCGCTCGGCAGTCTTGAACAGCGTATTGGCGATCACCTGCCATTTCATGTAGGAGGTCACCCCTGTGTGGAGGATCGTATCGTCTATATCTGTGATCACCCCATACGACACCTCTTCCGAAGGAATGAGGAGGGAACCCGGAAACCTGTTTGAACCCAGGATGGGGTGCCTGGTATGGGCCAGGTCAAAGGAGACTTCATAATGCAGCCAGTTTTCCTCATTTACAAGAGGCCCCAGGTCCCCCACGGTCCGGTCGAGGACGAAATACCCGTGATCATCGGTTTTCAGGTCCATGGTCCGCCCGTCGGCCAGGTGCAGAAGGAGGGGGGCGTGTCGGATCTCATCGGTTTCGAAACGCCTCCAACTGTTTAGCAGCAGTTGAAGCGTCCCTTTTTGGGCGAGGTCTATCGTCTCATCCTCCAGGGCCCGGCCCCTGGCATAAATGTGGTCACGGGTTCCGTATGTCTGAAACCCGACAATCTGTAAGGGGTCTTTCCTGCCAAACCACGCCATGGTGCGAAGTTACAAATTACCCCTTTGCCCAAGGGACCAAAAAAACCCGGGCGTTCCGGCCCGGGTTCTCAATCCTCAGATGGCAATCTGACTATTCTTCAATTTTGATCTCAGTGATCACTTTGCCCTTGGAATCGACACTTTTAAGGGCCTCCACCTTGGCTTTCACCTCTTCCTTCGACCCGCTGATGATCTGCTGGTCCTTCTTGACCTCCCCGTTTTCTTCGGTAGTGGTGGTAATATGGGCGGTTACGGTGCCGTCTTCCCCTTCCTCCATGTGGACTTCCACCTTTTGCATGACTTCCGAGCGCATGCCGGTCCCGGCATAGGCCGTTACGGCATCGGAAGAAAGGGCAATACTCGGCGCGATAACCAGCGCAACTACGGAGATCAGCTTCAGCAGGATGTTCAGCGACGGCCCGGAGGTATCTTTAAACGGGTCCCCGACGGTGTCACCGACAACTGCCGCTTTGTGGGCTTCCGTGCCCTTGCGACCCTCTGATTCAATCGTCTTTTTGGCGTTGTCCCAGGCACCCCCGGCATTGGACTGGAAGAT
>CAZUZE010000036.1:0-9633 GCA_964624565.1 uncultured Robiginitalea sp. | reverse complement strand
TCCCGCCATGATATCGGGCCTCGAAACATCGATGGCTGTAACCTTTGCCGTCTGCATAAAGGCTGCAAAGAGCGCCAGGGCCGTCAGGGCCGCAGAGGCAATAGCAAATCCTTTCCCGATAGCCGCTGTGGTATTCCCCACGGCGTCGAGTTTGTCCGTGCGCTCGCGCACTTCCTTGGGGAGTTCTGCCATTTCGGCAATCCCCCCGGCATTGTCCGATATCGGGCCGTAGGCGTCCACTGCGAGCTGGATCCCTGTATTGGCCAGCATCCCCACAGCGGCAATCGCAATCCCGTAAAGGCCGGCAAAGTGGTGTGAAACCAGGATGGCGGCCGCGATCAGCAGGATCGGGATGGCAGTGGACATCATGCCCACGCCGAGACC
Organism: uncultured Robiginitalea sp.; assembly: GCA_964624565.1. Lineage (GTDB taxonomy): Bacteria > Bacteroidota > Bacteroidia > Flavobacteriales > Flavobacteriaceae > Robiginitalea. Next base: position 9,249 of record CAZUZE010000036.1, on the reverse strand, counting down.
GGCGATAATGTTGGTGGCCGATCCGGTTTCCGACTGGCGGACGATGGAGTTAACAGGCTTGGTACCCGTACCTGTGTAATATTCCGTGACCTTCCCGACGAGCAGGCCGGCGATCAAACCGGCGATGGTCGCCCAGAAAACCCCCAGGGAAGTATATTCCGTTCCCCCCATGGTCCAGGTCTCGGGCAGCATGGCGCGGATCAGGAAGAAGGAAACGATCAGGGTCAGGATGGCAGATCCGAATTCACCGATATTCAGCGCTTTGTGCGGGGAGCCCCCATCTTTCACTTTCACGAAGAAGGTCCCGATAATCGACATCACGATCCCGGCTCCTGCCAGTGCAAGGGGCAGGTACACTGCACCCAGGCCGTTAAAGGCCTGCTGGAATTCAGGAAGGGCCACGAAGGCCGCGCCAAGGACCATGGTCCCGATGATCGAGCCCACGTAGGATTCGAAAAGGTCAGCTCCCATCCCGGCGACATCCCCTACGTTATCCCCGACGTTATCGGCAATCGTTGCAGGGTTCAGGGGGTGGTCTTCGGGAATCCCCGCCTCGACTTTCCCCACCAGGTCGGCCCCGACGTCAGCTGCTTTGGTATAAATACCCCCGCCCACACGGGCAAAAAGGGCGATGGAAGAAGCACCGAGCGAAAACCCGGAAAGCACGTTCAGCACCATGGCAATCCCGTCTACGGTACCGGTGCCGCCTTCCCAGTTCAGGCTGCTGTAAAACATAAACAAACCGCTGAGGCCCAATACCCCGAGGCCCACAACGCCCATTCCCATCACGGAACCCCCTGCAAAAGCCACTTCAAGGGCTTTGCCAAGGGAGGTGCGGGCCGCGTGTGTGGTCCGGACATTGGCTTTAGTGGCGACCTTCATACCGATAAATCCTGCGAGGGCAGAACAAATGGCCCCCACGATAAAGGAAACGGCGACCATTCCGTTGGAGCCGGCCTCGTTTTGTCCCTTAAAGAACAACAGCACGGCCACAGCGGCCACAAAAATGGCCAGGATCCGGTATTCGGCCTTGAGGAATGACATGGCCCCGTCCGCGATGTTCTTGGCGATCCGGGCCATTTTTGCGTCTCCTTCAGGCTGCTTGGAAACCCATGCATTCTTAACGAACACAAACAGGAGGCCCAGCAGTCCGAAGCCCCATAAATAATTCACGATTTGTTCCATCATGTCAGTTATTTAGTGATTTAAAACGGCTGCAAAAGTAGTGAAAGGGGTTGGAATATGAAAGCAAATTTTTAGCCCCTTACCAGGGTCGGGCAGGGCACGGCAGACCGGTGCATAACAGGTGAAAAGACTTCAGAACTCAAGCCCGAAGGTCCCGGTGACGCTGAAAGGCCGGGCATCGGGAGCCTCCAGGTAATTCCCCCTGAAATTGAAATCGATCCTGAAGATTTTGAAGATGTTCCCAACCCCGAAGGAATATTCCCAGTAAATCCGGTCATCCGGGGCCTGCAGGGGGATATTGGTGGGGGAGCTCAGCAACCGGTTCTCCTCCGACAGCTCCCCCCAGACCCCGCGAATGCCCACGATTTCCCTCAGGTTCAAATCCCTGAGCAACGGGATCCGCGACAGGATCCGCCCGTTGAAATTGTGCTCCAGGTGGAGGGAGGTGTAGGTATCGGTGACGAACTCGTAGAAATCGAGGTTGGGAAAGGTGTTGAAGATGGTGAAAAAGGTCTGGTTCCCGGGGACCACGCTGAGCAGGCCCAGGGGTACGGCCCCGAAGGTCTTCCCCACTTCCACCGAGGTGGTCAGGCGCCCGATCCCCCCGATCTGCCAGGGTTGGGTATAGGAAAACTGAAGTTTGCGGTAATCGAAATCGCTCTGCAGGAAGCCGCGGACCCCATGGGTGTAATTCAGCAGCAGGGTGCTGTAGTTGTCATTGATGTCCCGGCGTTCCACCCCGTAGCCTATCGTCCGTTTCCCCGGGGTGTAGAGCAGGGTGGTGATCAGGTCGAACTGCCGGATCTGGGAGGAAATGCCCCCAGGGGCTTCCGGGTCCAGATAGTCAAGGCTGAAGGCCTCGGGCAGGGCCGACTTCAGGGTGCGGAAAGAGGTCCCGAACCGCATCCTGAGGTTTTTTACGGGCTCCGCTTCCAGCATGAGGGTACTGAGGTTGATGTTGGTCAGCCGGTCATTGGCCCCTACGGTGAGGATGTTCCCCGAGGCAATGCTCCGGCCGAGCACATCCGTGGTCGCCGTCAGGTCCAGGCCGAGCTGTTCGATATCCCTTCGGTTCCCCCCTGAGAGGATCAGGCGGTTGCGGCGGTCCAGGAGCACCTTCCCGGAGATCCCGTATTTGATCCTGCGGTCCATAAAGCCGTACGCCCCGTAGGCCTGCAGCCGCCAGGGGTCATTCTGCCCGAAGAAGGTGCGGGCACCCCCCCGGAAGCGGACCCCTTCCGCATCGTTATACCCCCAGGCGCTGTAGATATCCCCCAGGTCGACATTCCATTTGTCGATCTCGATGTAGCCTGAACCCAGCACGCTGGCCAGGTAGTAGAACGTCTTGAATTTGGGTACGGTCTTAAGGGTGTCCAGCATGGCGTAGATCCCCTTCTCATCTCTGTTGAGGTCCTCCAGGCGGTTGCTCTCCCAGAACGCATCGCTCCGCTCCATGACCACCGGGTTGAAGGGATCCTGCTTTTGCTGGTAGAACTCCTTCGGCTGGGGCTGATCGAATACGTAGTTGTCATAAACGGTCGTCCGCTTGCCGTAAATCCCCCTTGATTTGTCCTTTTTGTTAAGGGCAAAATCCGTCAGCAGGTAATCCCTTTTCAGGAGGAAGACCGAATCCGACAGCACATCGAATTCCTGCTCGATATACAGTTCCTTCACCCAGTTGACATTCGCGCTGCGGGTCACCTGCATATTGATCTCCGCTATGGCAAAAGTGGAATCGTTTACCCAGAAATCCCCTTTGAATGTGAGCTCGTTCTTACGCCGGGGGTAATAGATGATGTTGTAGCACCATTTGTCCCTGATAAACGCGCTGTCGGCCAGGACGTAATTGTAGGTATCGATGCCCGTGCGCGAGAGCGGACTGGTAAAGCTCTTGTCGAAAATCTTGATGTAATTGTCGTAGATGTCGTACTGGGTGTAAAGGTCCTGCACAAAGGCGATAATGGCCTGGTTGTTGCTGAAACCGGAATTCTTATTGCCCATCACGACCCGCTTCTCGAGGTTCAGGCCGTTATCCCCGTAGACCTTGGTGACCTTCTCATTGATAAAGACCGGCAGGTAGGTCTTTCCGGTAATGCGCGAGGTATCCAGGTCCTCAAAGACGAACTCCATGCCCCGGAACAACTTACTCTTCATCAGGGCACTGTCTATGGTATTGAGGTCAAACTCCGTCTTTTCGTACTCGTCGTACCGGAACTGTTTGTAAAGGCTGAGGCCGTTTGCGCGTTTTTTGGCCCAAATTTTTCTGAGGATGTCAATGGCCGGGTTGTTCTTCTTTGGCTGTTTGCCCACATAGAGGATGACCTCATCGAGCTGCTCGCCTTCCACGAGAACGATATTCATATCGAGGGTCGTCCGGGCTGTGAGCACAATCTCACGGGCCACATAGCCCACAAAGGAAACGACAAGGGTATCGTACCTGTTTTTTGACTCCAGGTAGAAACGGCCGTCGTCATTGCTGATGGTCCCCTCTGTGGAACTTTTGAAAAGGACATTGGCGAAGGCCACCGGGTCCCCCAATTCGTCGACCACCACCCCCCCGACCCTGGTCTGGGCCATCGTGAGGAGGGAAATCCAGAAAAACACTACCGCAAGCAGTCGCTGCATCTCAATATAGGCTTAAAACCCCGCAACCCACGAATTCACGCGGGTTGAATGGCGGTCTGGAAATAAATGGGAGTAGAATTGAGTCGAATAAAATCAATTGTACACGGCCTCCTGTTCAGTCGGGTTACGGCCGGAAACGTTACAGAACGCCCCGGTTTATTTGTATAACACCTTTTTGACCGCCTTTATTACATCCTCCCGGTTGGGAAGCCATTCCTCCAGGAGCACCGGAGAATAAGGCGCGGGGGTGTCTGCCGTATTCAATTTGACGATAGGGGCGTCCAGGTAGTCAAAGGCCTGCGACTGCACCTGGTAGGTAATCTCCGTGGCCACATTGCCAAAGGGCCAGGCCTCTTCTAGGATGACCAGGCGGTTGGTCTTCCTGACGGAGTTCAAAATGGTTTCGTGGTCCATGGGGCGCACCGTCATCAGGTCGATGATTTCACAGGAAATCCCCTCCTTTTCCAGCTCTTCGGCCGCCGAAAAGGCCTCCTTGATTATTTTTCCAAAAGAAACGATGGTTACATCGGCACCTTCACGCTTCACCTCGGCAACCCCGATGGGAAGGGTGTATTCCCCTTCGGGCACCTCGCCCTTGTCCCCGTACATCTGTTCGGACTCCATAAAAATGACAGGGTCATCGTCACGGATGGCGGACTTCAAAAGCCCTTTTGCATCCCTTGGGTTGGAGGGAACGACAACCTTTAGTCCCGGGCAGTTCGCATACCAGCTTTCAAATGCCTGGGAATGCGTGGCCCCCAGCTGGCCTGCCGATGCCGTTGGCCCCCGAAAAACGATCGGGATGTTGAACTGGCCACCGGACATTTGCCGCATTTTGGCCGCGTTGTTGATAATCTGGTCAATGCCGACCAGGGAGAAATTGAAGGTCATAAATTCAATGATGGGGCGGTTGCCGATCATGGCTGAACCCACGCCCACCCCGGCAAAACCGAGTTCCGAAATAGGGGTGTCGATAACCCGTTTCGGACCGAATTCCTCCAGCATGCCCTTGGATGCCTTGTATGCCCCGTTGTATTCGGCTACTTCCTCACCCATAAGGTAAATGGATTCATCACGGCGCATCTCCTCGGACATGGCTTCTGCAATCGCTTCTCTGAACTGTATGGTCTTCATAGCTACATTTTAAACCTGACGCACGCCTTGCGGGCGCAAAACGCCCACAAAAATAGAAAAATATAAGGCAACTGAACGGGCTCGGCTTTATTAAATTAATCACTTTTTTTATTATGCATGCATAGTATTTCTGAAAATTATTGGCTATCTTAGCACCCACTTTTTAACGCAATAAACCACGCTTTTATGAAGATCCTCGTTTGTATCAGCAATGTACCGGATACTACTTCAAAAATCAATTTCACTGCCGATCAGAAGGCATTTGATACCACAGGCGTTCAGTTTGTGATCAACCCGAATGATGAATTCGGGCTGACGCGCGCCATGTGGTTCAAGGAAAAGCAGGGGGCGACGGTTCACGTGGCCACTGTGGGCACAGCCGCTGTGGAACCCACAATCCGCAAATCCCTCGCCATAGGGGCCGATGAAGGCATCCGGATCGATGCAGATCCCACGGACGGCCTGTTTGTGGCCCGGCAACTCGCCGAAATCGTCCGAAAAGGGGGATACGACCTGGTCATAGCCGGCAGGGAGTCCATCGACTACAACGGGGGAATGGTCCCCGGGATGATGTCTGCCATGCTCGATATGAATTTCGTAAACACCTGTATTTCCCTTGAAGTTGAGGACAACAAGGCCACGGCAGTCCGGGAGATAGACGGTGGGAAAGAGACCCTGGAGACCACGCTTCCCCTGATCATAGGGGGGCAGAAAGGCCTGGTGGAGGAGAGTGACCTGCGCATCCCCAACATGCGGGGGATTATGATGGCCCGGCAGAAGAAACTCACGGTGGTCCCCCCTGTGGATGCCGCCGAGGGGACAGAAGACATCCGGTTTGAAAAACCGGAACCCAAAGGAGCTGTCAAACTGGTCGACCCGGGGAACATAGACGAATTGATCCAGCTGCTCCACAAGGAGGCAAAAGTTATTTAAACGCTAAACTCAGTCACATGTCAGTACTCGTATATACAGAATCCGAAAAAGGAAGTTTCAGGAAAAATGCCTTTGAGGTGGCGAGCTACGCCAGCGAATTGGCCAAATCGCTGGGCACCGAGGCGGTAGCCCTCTCTGTCAATGCCTCCAGCCCCGGGGAACTCGGGGCTTACGGCATCACAAGGGTCCTCAACACCTCGGAGGAGCGACTGAACCACTTCAATGCACGGGCGACGGCCTCTCTGCTGCGGCAGGCGGTCTCCGCCACCGGCGCGACGGTGGTGGTAGTCAGCTCGAGCACGGACGCCAAATTTGCAGCCTCCATCCTCGCGGGGATGCTCAAGGGGGGATACGTAAATAACGTGGTGGGATTGCCGGAAAGCACCCAACCTCTGGTCGTCAGGCGAACCGCCTTCAGCAATAAGGGGTTTGCCTCGACCGAATTAAAAGGGACTCCGGCCATCATCGGGGTTTCCAACAACGCCTTTGGCGCCCGTGAAAACAAGGTAGACGCATCCGTTGAGGCCTTTGCCGCTACTTTCAGCGATTCTGATTTCGGGGTCCGGTCCACTTCCGTGGACAGGGCTGCGGACAAGGTGACCATAGCCGATGCCGAAATCGTCGTTTCCGGGGGACGCGGGCTGAAAGGACCTGAAAACTGGGGCCTTATCGAGGACCTCGCAGAGGTGCTCGGGGCAGCCACGGCCTGTTCCAAACCCGTTTCTGACCTGGGCTGGAGGCCCCACAGCGAACACGTGGGACAAACGGGAAAACCCGTGGCGAGCAACCTGTACATCGCGATCGGAATTTCGGGTGCCATCCAGCACCTGGCCGGGGTCAATGCCTCGAAGACCAAGGTCGTGATCAATACCGATCCGGAAGCCCCGTTCTTTAAAGCAGCGGATTACGGGATCGTGGGAGACGCCTTTGAGGTCGTGCCGGAACTGATCGAAAAATTAAAGGAATTTAAAGCGCAAAACGGCTAATTTTTGTTAATTTGTCGTTCTTACGGGTGGTTAAATAACCGGACATCCCTGTTATTTAACAGCCCTTACACGCTTTACATTTGCCTATGAGCCTTGTCAGGTTAAAAATAAAAGGGATTTCCTACAGCCAGACCCAAAACGGGGCCTATGCCCTGATCCTCAATGAAGTGGATGGGGAGCGAAAACTCCCCATCGTCATCGGGGCCTTCGAGGCCCAGTCGATTGCCATAGCCCTTGAAAAGGAAATCCAGCCCCCGAGGCCGCTTACCCATGACCTGTTCAAAAACTTCGCAGACCGCTTCCAGATCGTCATCAAACAGGTGATCATCCACAAACTGGTCGATGGGGTTTTTTATTCCAGCATTATTTGTGAGCGCGACAAGGTAGAGGAAATCATCGATGCGCGCACGAGTGATGCCATCGCCCTGGCGCTTCGCTTTGACGCCCCCATCTTCACCTATAAGGCCATCCTGGACAAGGCGGGCATTTTCCTGAAATTTTCTTCTAAAGACAAGGAAAAGGAAGAAGGGGACGACAGCATCATGGTCGATGAAATCCTCCAGGAAGGGGAAGCTGTGGAAATAGACCCGGGGGCTGCTGCCCCTTACCGGGAAATGAGTTTGGAGGAACTGCACAGCGAGCTCGACAAAGCCGTTACCGGCGAAGATTATGAGAAAGCGGCCAAGCTCAGGGATGAGATATCCAAACGAAAGAGCTGAGTTGGAAACCGCCCGGCTTTCGCGTTTGCTGATCCTCTCAGGCCTGATACTCCTTTTGTTTCCCGTTACGGCATTTTCACAACAGGTGGCTTCGGACAGCCTTGTCCCCAACCAGGGATTCAGCCTTGGTTCCCTCTCCCGAGGGCTCCTGGGACTGGTCGTGCTGCTGGCGATCGCTTTTGCCTTCAGCGCATACAGGAGGCAGATCAACTGGAAGACCGTGGGCATTGGCCTTGCCATGCAGATACTCCTGGCCATAGGCGTGCTGAAGGTCCCTGCCGTGCAGTGGTTTTTTAACCTTCTGGGGTCCTTTTTCAACAACATCCTGGAGTTTACCATTGCCGGAAGCACTTTTGTATTTGGAAGTCTGATGGACCTCGACAACCCGAACATCGGATACGTCTTTGCCTTTCAGATCCTGCCCACCATCATCTTCTTTTCCGCCCTTACCTCGGTGTTGTACTACCTGGGGGTCATCCAGCGCATCGTCAAGGCCCTGGCCTGGCTCCTTTCCCGGTCCCTGGGGATTTCCGGGCCGGAAAGCCTTAGTATCTCGGGGAACATTTTTCTCGGCCAGACCGAAGCGCCCCTTCTGATCAAGGCCTACCTCGAGAAAATGAACCGGTCGGAGATCCTCCTGGTCATGGTCGGGGGCATGGCCACGGTAGCCGGCGGCGTCCTGGCGGCCTACATCGGGTTCCTCGGCGGCAATGACCCGGAACTTCGCCTGGAGTTTGCCCGCCACCTGATTGCGGCCTCCGTCATGGCGGCCCCGGGAGCCATCGTGATTTCCAAAATGCTCTATCCCCAGACGGAAGCAGTGGACTCTGAAATCAGTATTTCCGCGGACAAAATCGGGAGCAACCTGCTGGACGCGATCGCAAACGGGACGACCGAAGGCCTGAAACTGGCCGTAAACGTCGGGGCGATGCTTCTGGTCTTCGTGGCCTTTATCGCCATGCTCAACGGGATCCTTGGCTGGGTCGGGGAACTGACCTCGCTCAATGGTTGGATCGCCGGGAATTCCCCGTACGAGGCCCTTTCCCTCGAAGCCATTTTAGGGGCCCTGTTTGCCCCGCTGATGTGGCTTATCGGGGTGGACTCCGGGGACATCATGATGATGGGGCAGCTGCTGGGCATCAAACTGGCCGCCAGCGAATTTGTGGCCTACATTCAGCTGGCCGACCTGAAGGACCTCAACAACCCCATGCACCTGGGGTACCAGAAATCGATCCTTATGGCCACGTACATGCTTTGCGGCTTTGCCAATTTCGCCTCCATCGGGATACAGATCGGGGGCATCGGGTCCCTCGCCCCGGGGCAGCGCAGGACACTTTCGGAGTTCGGGCTCAAAGCCGTGCTGGGCGGAACCCTGGCATCCCTGCTCTCCGCGACCATCGCCGGGATGATCCTCGGGTAAGGCCTTATGAAAACGACTTTGGCCGGCGGCGGACCAGTGCGCGGGCGCGGAATCCCCAATTGAGATCCCGCTCCGGGCTCAAGCCCCTCCCGGGAATCGCATTCAGCAGGGTTGATAAGCTGTGGAAAAAAGCCTCCGGCCGACATTCGAAAACCAGGGTCGAATCCTTATTTTTGGGCGATGCCCCGGCAGCAATCCAACCCCCACACCGGGCCCGAAAATGAATCTATGAAGCAGTACCACGACC
>CAZUZE010000035.1:0-14313 GCA_964624565.1 uncultured Robiginitalea sp. | reverse complement strand
CTGGAGCCACGTCCGGGACCGGCTCGACTGGAATGGCATAACCTACAGGGAGTTCGGGGCGGACAGCACCCTGAAGGTGACTTCCTACAGGATCGAAAGCTACGCATCCTATACCCGGCCCTATGAAGGGCATTACCCCCACTACAAGACCCGGGTGCTGGAAGAAGAAAGGGAGGTGGAATTCCACAGGGGAGACCTTTGGATCCCCACGCAGCAGGAGGGGGTCCGCTACCTGCTCGAAGCCCTGGAGCCGGAATTGCCGGATTCCTTTTTTAACTGGAACTTTTTTGATGCCGTCCTTCAGCAAAAAGAAGGTTTTTCGGCCTATGTCTTTGAGGATACGGCAGAGGAAATGCTCCGCAGTGACCCGGCCCTCAGGGCCGCCTTCGAAGCCAGGCGGGAACAGGATTCGGCCTTTGCCGCAAATGCCTACCAGCAGCTGGACTGGATTTTCCGAAGGAGCCCCTATTACGAGGCGGCCCATATGCGGTACCCCGTGTATCGGATCGAGTGAGGCCTAGTCCGACGGGGGGGCAAAAAGGATCCGGATATTGAGGTATGAATTTTCCAGGGCTTTGCGGATTTTTTCGGGGCCTTTCCATTTCACCTTGACAATCCCCTCTTTTTCCTCCCCTACCAGGTCGCCCTCAAAGCTTGTTTTCATGGCATACCAGTGCACTTCCTTGAGCCGGAGTTTGCCGTTTCGTTTAAAAATATGGTAGGTGGTGCGCAGGAAATTCTCTATCTCGAGGTCCCGGACCCCGGTTTCTTCCTCGACTTCCCGGACAGCACAGTCTTCAAGCCGTTCCTTTTTTTTACGGATCCCCTTGGGCAGGTCCCATTTGTCGTTCCTGTAAATAAAAAGGACCTTGCCCTGTTTATTGGTCACAACACCCCCGGCGGCGACAACACGGGGGATGTACTCCGAAAACTTATTGAGGATCTCCTCGTGGTTCGGGTGGTATACGTAGGCTTTTTCAAACTTCTTTTTGCGCAATCCGTTGACAGCGGCCAGAACTTCGCTTTCATTCATCATGAAGTAAGCGCCATCCCCTTTCTCCCGGATTTTATCTGTGAGGATCAGGGGCCGTTCATTCACAAAAACTTTATACATTTACGCCATGGTTTTAGATACGGACACTGCGCTTAAAACAGCCGAGCTATTGCTGCAAATAAATGCAATAAAATTAAAACCTGAAAATCCCTTTACATGGGCCTCCGGATGGAAATCGCCAATTTATTGCGATAACCGCATCCTTCTCTCCTACCCGGCCATACGGAACTATATCCGCCAGCAAATGGCACGACAGGTGGAAGAGCTTTACGGGCGTCCGGATGTCATCGCCGGGGTCGCCACAGGGGCCATCGGTATTGGGGTTCTCGTAGCGGAACAGATGGGGCTGCCCTTTATTTACGTGCGGCCTGAGCCCAAGGGACATGGACGGCAGAACCAGATCGAAGGGCATGCGGTAAAAGGACAAACCACCGTGGTCATCGAAGACCTGATCAGCACCGGGCAAAGCAGCCTCAGGGCGGTAGATGCCCTGGAAGCTGCCGGGCTAAGGGTAAAAGGGATGCTGGCAGTCTTCACCTACGGCTTCGAACTGGCTGAAACCCGGTTTAAGTCGCGGGAACTGGCCCTGAATACCCTCAGCAATTACGATTCGCTGATCGCCCAGGCCTCGAAAACGGGATATGTCGACGAGGACCAGCTGGAAACCCTGAAGGCATGGAGAGAAAACCCCGAAAAATGGAAACCCTGATATGCACTTAGAAGCACCCGTCAACCAGATAGGAAAATCGCAAAAGGAGGTTTACGAGTTCCTCACCGACCTCTCAAATTTTGAAGCGCTGATGCCCGATTCCATTCAGACCTTTGAGGTCCTGGATGAAGACACCTTTCGGTTTGCCCTTAAGGGGATGCCGGAAATCGTGCTGAGGCGGAAGGAACAGACCCCTTACGAGAAAATCGTCCTCGGGGCAGCCAGCGACAAACTGCCTTTCACCCTCACGGCGAACCTCCGGGAAATCACGGCAGGCGAAACCGAAGTGGCCCTAAGTTTCGAAGGGGAGTTCAATGCGATGATGGCCATGATGATCAAAGGGCCGATCACCAGTTTTCTGGGAACCCTCAGCTCCAAACTCGGTACGATCTAGTCCACGGGGAGGGGATACCGTACTTCCTTGAATCCAAAGGATTCGAGGGCCCCGTCTTCCCGCAGGATCCTGAGCTTCCCTTGCGGCCCCACCTCCAGGATTTTGCCGGCAAAGGGGGTACCGTCCTTCCGTTGGTATACCTCCATGCGGTCCTTCAGGTACAAACGGTCGTTGTACTCCTGCAGGATGTGCCCGAAAGAAGGGGGCTTCAGGGAAGACAACCCTGATTCGAGGGATTGCAGCAGGCCTGAGAACACCTCCTCCAGGTCAAAAGAGTGTCCGGCAACACGCCTTAAAGAGGTGGCGCCCGGCAGATTCGGGAACCGGATCTGGTTGACATTGAGCCCGATTCCGATGATACTTCGGGCTATAGCCTCCCCCTGAATTTGGTTTTCTACGAGAATCCCGCATATTTTCCGGCTACCTGACATTATGTCGTTAGGCCATTTCAGGCGCAGTTGGGGAATTTCAAAAGCATCCAGGGCGTGGCATACGGACAGGGAAATCCGGGCATTGAGCATAAAATGGGAGCGGGCCGGAAAGGCCTCAAACCGTTTTAAGAGGCTGAATGTAAGGTTCTTACCTTCTTCAGAAACCCATTGGGTCCCGGGCTGGCCCCTTCCTGCCGTCTGGTATGCAGCCCGGACCACTGTGAAATCAGGCAGGTTTTCTGCACTGCAAAGGCGCTTTAAATAGGCATTCGTGGAATCCGTGGCACCAAGTTTGATCAACTGCATTTCAGGTCCTTTGAGCTCTGATAACCTTATGTTAAAAGCGGGGCACCAAAAAACAAAAAAATAATAACTTTGCACAAACTAAACTTTTTGAATGCAGAAACGGAAAGCGAGCGCAGATGAGTTGATTGCCCTAATCCTACACGGAATAGAAGAAGTAAAAGGTTTAGACATTAACATACTGGACTTAAGGGAAATTGAAAACACGGTTTGCGACTATTTCATCCTTTGCAGCGGAACCTCCAATACCCACGTCAACGCAATAGTAAATTCCATCCAGAAGACCGTCAGTAAAGCCATTAACGACAAGCCATGGCATGTAGAAGGATCTGAAAATTCAGAATGGGTACTCATGGACTATGTAAATGTCGTGGTTCACGTATTTCAGAAACACACGCGTGAATTCTACGACATAGAGGGACTATGGGGCGACGCCAAGGTTACGCTCGTGGAAAGCAGCTTTAACTAGGAAAAATTCAATGGCAAGAGATAACAATACCCCACAAAAAAAACCCCGTTTCAGTTCCTGGTGGATCTACGGGATCATCATCCTTTTTTTAATCGGTTACCAGTTCATCGGAAACGACAGTTTCTCCCCCACCAGCAAGACCACGACCTCCGAGTTGCAGGAATTCCTGAGGAACGGGGATATCGATAAAATCCTGATCATCACCAATGCCCGCCAGGCAAAGGTCTTCCTGACCCAGGAGGCCCTCTCAAAAGATGTCCATAAAGACGTGGCCAACCAGCCGTTTTCGCTCACCTCGGGCAGTGTCCCCCAGTACGTGCTCGACTACGGGGACCTGCAGAACTTCGAAAACGACATCAAAAAGATAAAGCAGGAAAACAACCTGGACACCGTAGTGGATTACGATACGGAGTCCAATGTCCTGATGGAGCTGCTCTTCACCCTGCTGCCCTTCGTGCTGATCATCGGGATCTGGATTTACCTGATGCGGCGCATGTCAGGGGGCGGTACCGGCGGTGCCGGGGGGCAGATCTTCAACATCGGCAAGTCCAAAGCGAAGCTGTTTGATGAAAAAACCGACACCCGCACCACCTTCAAGGATGTGGCCGGGCTCGAAGGCGCCAAAGAAGAGGTTGAGGAGATCGTGGAATTCCTGAAACACCCGGACAAATACACCTCCCTTGGGGGCAAGATCCCGAAAGGGGCCCTGCTGGTAGGCCCTCCCGGAACCGGTAAAACCCTGCTGGCAAAAGCCGTGGCAGGGGAAGCCAAGGTGCCCTTTTTCTCCCTGTCGGGATCGGACTTTGTCGAGATGTTTGTGGGGGTCGGGGCCTCCAGGGTACGGGACCTTTTCAAACAGGCCAAAGACAAATCCCCTTCCATCATCTTTATCGATGAGATCGATGCCATCGGACGGGCCCGTGGCAAAAACAACTTCACCGGGTCCAACGACGAACGGGAAAATACGCTCAACCAGCTGCTCACCGAAATGGACGGCTTTGGCAGCAATACCAATGTGATCGTACTGGCGGCCACCAACCGGGCGGACGTCCTGGACAAGGCCCTGATGCGGGCCGGGCGCTTTGACCGCCTTATTTATGTGGACCTGCCGGATATCCGGGAGCGAAAGGAGATTTTCGAGGTGCACCTGCGCCCCATCAAGACGGCCGAAACCCTCGACCTTGACTTTCTCGCCCGCCAGACCCCCGGGTTTTCAGGGGCGGACATCGCCAACGTGTGCAATGAGGCGGCCCTGATCGCTGCCCGGAAAGAGAAAAAGGCCGTTACGAAACAGGATTTCCTGGACGCCGTGGATCGTATTGTCGGGGGTCTTGAGAAGAAGAACAAGATTATCACCCCGGAGGAGAAGAAAACCATCGCCTACCACGAAGCCGGGCACGCCACGGTCAGCTGGATGCTGGAACACGCGGCCCCCCTGGGGAAAGTGACCATCGTCCCGAGGGGACAGTCCCTGGGGGCTGCCTGGTACCTGCCCGAAGAGCGGCTCCTGGTGCGGCCCGAGCAGATGAAGGACGAAATGTGCGCCACCCTTGGGGGTCGGGCCGCTGAAAAAGTGGTCTTCAACAAGATTTCCACAGGGGCGCTCAGCGACCTGGAAAAAGTGACCAAGCAGGCCCGGGCCATGGTTACCATCTACGGGCTGAACGACGAGATTGGCAATGTCACCTTCTACGACTCTTCCGGGCAGTCGGAATATGGCTTCACCAAGCCCTACAGTGAAGAAACAGCCCGGAAAATCGACCTTGAGATTTCCAAAATCATTGAAGAGCAATATATTCGGGCGATTGAGGTGCTGGAGAAAAATAAGGACAAACTCGAGGTGCTTGCCGACCTACTTTTGGAAAAAGAAGTTATCTTTAAAGAGGATCTGGAGCGGATCTTTGGAAAACGCCCCTTCGAAAAGCAATTTGACAAGCTAGGGCAGGAAAAAGCCATAGTTGTTCCTTCAGAACCGAAAACCGCAGATTCGGAAGAACCTGAATCTCCGGCCCCGGCAACCTCAGGGGAGCCGATAGACGAGAAAAAGTAAGTGCAGGCGCAGGGAAGGGTCAGGACCCTTGCCACAGCCTGTTATCACCAGGAAATATCTGGCAGCATACATGGGTTTTTTTGATAAACTTTTTGGAGGAGGAAAGAACAAGAAAGGTTCCAAAGAGACCGTTGAAACCCGCGGTTCCCATATGCCGGACCTGAAAATCCCCGTGGATGAAAAATTCACCATACAGTTTAAGAAAAACGGGGGGAAATTCATCTACTGTGATTCTTTTGAAGAAGTTCTTACAGGCCTGAATAACATTATCGAGGAAAACCAGTGGCAGCAAACGCCCTTCTATATCCTCAACCCTGCCCTGGAAGAGCGTTTTTCGGGAAATAATATCCGCTTTACAACCTCTTCCGCAAGCAGCGAGGTATTCTTCACCACATGCGAACACCTGATCGCACAGAACGGATCTATTTTGGTGAGCTCAAACCAGCTGCTGGAGAAGAAACTCAATGAGATCCCGGATAACATCGTGGTTTTCGCCACAACCAGCCAACTGGTTGAATCCATAGGGGAAGGCCTTAAAATCATCAAAAAGAAATACAGGCAACGTATTCCCGCGAACATTACCACCCTCAAACACTTCAAGCCTGTCACCGAAGGAGACGCCCCCGATTTCCTCACATACGGAAGCAGCTCTAAACACCTTTACCTCTTATTACTGGAAGATCTGTAGGATGAGGGAGGTCTTAAGAAGGGTCTTGACCGGGGTCGTCTATGTGCTGTTGCTTCTATCAGCCGTATTCCTCAGTTCGGATGCCTATGACTTCCTCTTTATGGTCTTCGGCCTGGCCTGCCTTTACGAATACAAACAGCTGGTCCACCTGAAGGGATATTACATATTCCTCGCCTACCTTGCCCTCTGGTGGGTATTTATTTACCTCACCCGGGACCCCGCCCTGATCATCCTCCTTCTATTTCTCACCATATCGGTCAATATCGGCCTGATCCGCTACCTCTTTAAACCGGGATTCAGGGACTTCAGCCCGCTGCAGAAGTACCTGATCGGGTTGTTTTACCTGGGTGGGGGCTGTATTTTCCTGACCATGATCCCCTACCAGGATGATTTTTTTGCGAAATACCTGATTATGGGTATCTTCATTATGATTTGGATGAATGATTCCTTTGCCTACCTGGTGGGGAAAACCCTGGGCAGGCATAAGCTCTATCCGGAAGTCTCCCCCAAGAAAACCATTGAGGGTAGTTTGGGTGGGTTGGTATTTACCCTGATCGCGGCTTTTGTACTCGGCCGGTTCGCCCCGGTGCTGAACACCGGGCAATGGCTTATCCTTGCCCTGGTGGTGGTGGTTGCGGGAGGTTTCGGAGACCTGATCGAATCCAAACTGAAACGGGCCGCAGGGGTCAAGGACAGCGGGGCTATCCTTCCGGGGCACGGGGGAATGCTGGATCGCCTGGACAGCCTGGTATTCGCCGCACCCTTCGCCTATTTAACCTTAATCATCTTTGAATATGTTTCATAAGGAGGGACAAAAAATCATTCTGGCTGCCTTTTTCGCGTGTGCATTCCTCGTCCTGGCCGCCCAGTATTTCATTGGGCCCGAATGGATCAGGCTCCCCGTGCAGCTCGCAGCCATCCTGGTGCTGGTGCTGATCCTTCAGTTTTTCAGGAATCCGAGGCGGGTACCCGCAAGGCGCTTTGACGAAATCCTGGCCCCTGCTGACGGGAAGGTAGTGGCCATAGAGGAAGTCGAGGAACACGAATTCTTCAGGGACCGCAGGATACAGGTTTCCGTTTTCATGTCCCCCTTAAATGTGCATGTCACCCGCTTTCCCGCAAGCGGGACCATTGTGTATTCCAAGTACCACCCGGGCAAATACCTGGTCGCCTGGCACCCGAAGTCGAGTACGGACAACGAGCGTACCACGGTGGTCATCCAGACCCCCCTTTTTGGTAAAATCGGCTACCGGCAGATCGCAGGTGCCCTGGCCAGGAGGATTGTAAACTATGCGGAAGTGGGGGAAAGTGTGCAACAGGGGGCTGATGCGGGCTTCATTAAATTTGGTTCAAGAGTGGATTTGTTATTACCTTTAGATAGCGTGATAACCGTAAAGCTCAACCAGAAGGTAGTAGGTGCGAAAACGTGTATTGCTGCCCTGGCACCCCAGGATGAAGAATAAAGAGCTACATAAGGAGTTTTTGGAGGCGGTTGACTTTATCAATAACTATAACCGCCTGCTCCCGGCTGATCTGCTTTTAAAACTCTACGCCTACTACAAGATCGCCCACAACAACTACAGCAACCCCGGGAGCAAAACCCCCCTGATCAACGCCTTTAAGGCCAATGCCCTGATACAGGCCCGGGATGTCTCTCCGGAAATCGCCATGAAAACCTATATCGACCTGGTGAACAACCACGTGCGAAAACTGTCCTGAAAAACCCGCTCAGGAAATGGCCGGCTGCTGCCCGGACCGCCTTTCGATAAAACCAAAATAGACGGCCCCCACCAGGGTGATACCGAAGTAAAGTGCTACAAAAAGGGGACCTTGCGCCCAGTAACCCCCGAGGCCAAACCAGTCACCGGTGCCCGACAGGACCACAAGGCCCGCAAGTGCACGAAGGATTTCGACCCAGATGGCGTAGCGCTTCCCGTCCATAAGGGAAGTGTACCCGTAGATACCTGCAAAAATAAAGGCTCCAAAGAGCAACAACCCCTGAAAACCGATCCCGGAATAGTTGTAAAACATGAACAGGAGCAATGCCAGGGTCATCAGGGTTTGGAATACGGCATAGCCCTTTAAAGAGACTGAGGATTCGGGCGCATACCGACTGAAATGGTACACATCGGTTATGGTTTCCCGGGGGAATCTTTCCGCCACATCTGCCGGGCGCCAGCCTGTAGGCATAAACCAGATGCGCACCTTGTCCCAAAGGTTGTTTGTCCGCCAGGCATCCTGGGCGATCCCCCAGAGGTGCTGGAAATTGATATGGATCGGGTTCCAGGTGCGGGCCGGTTTCAGGATCCCGTACTGGGGCGGTACTGATTCCAGTTCCTCCTGGAATGTCCCAAAGATCCGGTCCCAGATACAAAGGACCTGCCCCAGGTTCTTATCGATGTATTCCGGGTTGATCGCGTGGTGCACCCGGTGCTGGGACGGGGTGACAATAATGTATTCCAGCCATCCCATTTTGCCAATATGCTGGGTATGGTACCAGAACTGGGCAAACAGGTGGACGGGGGCCAGGATCCCGATGACCTCTGCGGGAACCCCCAATAAGGCGGCCGGGAGCAGCATAAGCGGGAAATACCCCACCAGGTTGGATATGGACTGCCGCAGTGCGCAGGCAAGGTTAAACTCCTCACTGCTGTGGTGGATCACGTGCTGGTTCCAGAAAATATTCACGTGGTGGCTGAGGCGGTGGTTCCAGTACCCGGCAAAATCGATCGCAAAAAAGGCGATCACCCATACGAGCCAGGTGGCCTCGATATGCATCAGGGCAAGATGGTCTACCAAATAGGGATAACTCACCAGGATAACCCCCAGCCCGAGGGAGTCCTTCACGATGTTCGTCAGGCCCGAACTGATGGAACTCACCGTATCCATCACCTTGTACTTCTGGTTTTTTACAAAAAAGCCATAGCCGATCTCAATGAGCATCAGCACGATAAAGAAGGGGATGGCATACAGCAATGCCTTTGCATAGGTTTCCATGGTCCTTGCCTTTGGTCCAAAAATAAGAAAAGTGCCTCATACATGCGGGATGGGAATACGGATCACCTCGCTTCGCATGCCCCTGCTTTTGGAGTGCAGGGAAGCGCCTTAATTTTGTCAACAGGGGTGGGAGGGCTTTTGCCCCCCCGGGATGCTCACTCGCAATCCAAACGATAGGTATCCTCCTCATCCTTTGTCCAGGACGCAGGGATGCCGTCAATTTGCTCCGGGCTTACCAGAATACAGGTAAGGGGATTCCCCTCGATATTGAATTCATTGAAGGAGGGCAGCGGCAGTGTGGAAACATCGATGGCCGTGAGTTCATTGTCCGCGAGGTTCAGCAGTTGTAACCCCGTATTTTCGGTCACGCTGAGGGCCGTGAGCCTGTTGCCCGAAGCCCCGACCTTTTCGAGGGTGGCGCTGTTCCCCAGCACAAGGCTCGTCAACCGGTTGTTCTCCGCCCATACAAAAAGCAGGTCCCGGTTGGCCCTGATATCGAGGCGTTCCAATTCATTATCGCGCACGTTCAGGTCGGTCAGGGCGGTGAAATCTTCGATCCCGGTCAGGTCAACAATCCCCGCACCCTGTACATCGAGGCGGGCGATCCCCTCTATGCGGGAGGTAAGGACGGATCCATCGACCTCGTCATCGAGGTTGCGGTCCACAAGGGCCTGTTCAAAATTACTGTCCGGTATGGGCGTGCGCCGTTCCGGGGTGGGATCCACTTCAGGGGTATCGGATTCGGAGTCCGAACTGCAGGCCCCGGCAAGCAGCCCAAGGGCCAGGAGGTAGCTCAGTGTCTTTTTCATGGTGATTTTTGCCCCAAAAATACGAAACTTAACAGAGATACTAGGCGCCGGGCTCCGGGGTTCGAAGGATAAACCCCTGTCCATGCACATTGTCGATGCGAAGGCGGGGGTCCCGCTCCAGCAATTTGCGAAGGCGGGTGACGAAGACATTGAGGCTTTTCCGGTTGAAATAGTCGTTGCGCCCCCAGATGCGCTTCAGGATGTCCCCATGGGAACACAGGCGGTTCTGATGCCGGACCAGGTAAGTGAGCAGTTCGTTCTCCCTTGTGGTAAGGGGGAGTTCCTCCCCTTCAAAGCGCAAGCACTGGTTCTGGGGGTCATAGGTGTACCTCCCGAGGGTCGTATCCAAAACCTCCCCTGAATCCCGGGTTCCAAGTCGCGCCAGCAGTGTTTCAATCCGCACCACCAGTTCCTCCTCGTCGATGGGTTTTTTGAGGTAGTCCACGGCCCCGACGGAAAACCCCTTCAGCACGTCGATTTTCATCGATTTTGCCGTCAGGAATAAAAAGGGGATTTCCGGAAATCGCTCATGTATCTCCGCACCAAGGGTAAAGCCGTCCATTTCGGGCATCATCACGTCGAGGATCAGCAGGTCAAACCGGCGCTGTTCCAGCAAGGGGAGGACTTCCCGGGTCTTCTTTACCCAAACCAGGTCCATCCCCTTCATTTTCAGGTATTCCGTAAGGAGGTACCCCAGGGATGCGTCGTCTTCCACCAGAAGCAGGCTATAGGGCTTATGATCCATAGGATTCCAAAGGTACTACAAACTTAAACACAGTTCCCGTGTCCGTACTGCTGCGCGCGGATACCTTACCCCCGTGGCGCTCGGCCACGGTCCGGACATAGCTGAGGCCCAGCCCATAGCCCCGTACTGTTTGAATGTCCCCGGCGGGTACCCGATAGTATTTCTTGAATACTTCTTTCAGGGCCTCGGGCGGGATGGGCTTCCCCCCGTTCTCCACGCGGACCACCAGGTTCGGGTCCTCCCTGACGGCAGAAAGTCGGATCGGGGACGCGTCTCCGTATTTCCGGGCGTTATCCAGCAGGTTGTTCACGGCATTTTCCAGGTGAAACTCTGAACCCGTCATCCGGAAGGGCCCGGGATCCAGCCGGTACTGGAAAGTGCGGCCTTCCAGCTGGCACAAAGCTTCAAAATCCGCACACAGCTTCTCGAGGCAGGGCCTGAAGTCCAGGTTTTCCTTTGAGAGGACGGTCCGCCCGTGCTCCAGGGTGCCCAGTTCCAGGACCTTGTCTATATGGGTCGTAAGTTTTTTGGTCTCCTGCAGGATGCGCCCGGTATATTCCCGTTGCTCTTCATTGAGTTTGGAGTCCAGGATTTTGGTGGCCAGGCTGATGGAAAAGACCGGGGTGCGCAACTCGTGGGTAAGGTTATTGATAAACTCGTTGGTGGTGGTGATCACCTGCCGCTGCCAGTAATAGGTCCTCAGCACCCACAGGACCACTGCCGCAATACCCGCCAGGAAAAGGAGGCTTGGCAGGGTAAGTCCGTTGAGCTGGGAGAGGAAATACCGGTTCAGGTTCTGGAATTCCAGCTGCAGGACCATGCGCTTGCCGAACCGCTCCGGGAGGTACCCCTGCAACTCCATCGGATAGGTATACCCTTCCTCCGGAGGGATAACGGTGGCGGATCTGAGGTAATAGCTGCTGTCCCTGGCCATGAGCGAAAAGCTGAAGTCCCTGTCGATCTCGTGGTCCAGGAGCCGCTCCCTGAGGTAATCCTTCAGAAAGTAGCGGGAGGCATCCGTCAACTGGGCCGGATCCGTCCTGAAAAAACTCGTGTCCTGTTCGAGTGCATTGGCCAGGAGGAAGGTGAGTTGGTTCCTGCCGCGGAAGTCCTGCTGGATCTCTGCCCCTGCTTCGGCTATTCTCTGCCCGAACTGCACCCGGGCCAGGCTCAGTCCGATCCTCAGGTACCGGTACTGTACAATGGCGAGCCCGATAATGGAGATCACAAACAGGGAAATAAAAAAAAGTCGTTTACGGGCCACGCTGCAAAAAACGGGTTTTTATCATAAAAAGGGGGTCTGTTAAACACTTCTTAGGTGGCTTAACTTTTCATTAAGCACTGTTGCACAGTTCGAAACCTTTTCGCCTTGTCACGTGAGTAATTTAGCGTCGGTCAAAGATAGGACCTAATCCAATTGCCACTCAAACCATCTCTGATTGACAACGACCGGCCGGCCGAAATCCAAACTCATTTAAAAACAATCCTTACCATGAAAGTACAGAATTCATTGCTGCCTGTTTCCTTGTTGCTATTACTTTTTATGACCTCAGGCCGCCTGTCAGCTCAGGGCTGCGTGGCGATCCGCCATTTTTCAAGCTGTACCGGGGCACACCCCGAAGACAATCTTCTGGCAAAAGGCCAGCTCATGCTGAATATGAACTACCGGTATTTCAAATCCTTCCGGCATTTCCGGGGCACGGAAGAAGAGCCGGATCGCGTGGCCAACGGGACTGAAGTCATCAACCATTCGCATGCATGGGACTTTTCCGTTACCTATGGCCTGAGTGACCGGTGGTATGCCTCCCTCGTAATACCCATGGTCCTCAATACAAGATCATCTCTTTATGAGCACGGCCGGGAGGAACGCAACGTGACCTTTTCCCGGGGCATTTCCGATGTAAGATGGAACCTGGGATACTGGCTGGTCGATCCCGGCAGCCTGCCCAAGGGTAATATCGCCGTGGCAGTGGGTATGAAGTTGCCAACCGGGAATTACAATGCCAGTGACATTTTCTACAATGTAGGAGTCGAGGGAAGTCCTGAGGTTCGTCCGGTTGACCAGTCCATTCAACCGGGGGACGGGGGCTTCGGCATTACCGCCGAACTGCAGTTCTACCGGGAACTCAGTGCAGGGTGGTTCCTGTACGGCGGGGGATTCTACCTCTTCAACCCAAGGGAGACGAACGGGACCCGTACCTTTCGTGAAACCCTCAGCCCCATCCTTGAAAACGAGGCCATCATGTCCGTGCCGGATCAGTACTCGGCCAGGCTGGGGTTTACACATCTGTTTTCAGAGGACTTTTCCGCCTCCCTGGGCGCGCGGTTTGACGCAGTCCCCGTTAAAGACCTCATCGGGGGAAGCGAGGGATTCCGTCGTCCCGGAAATGTCCTGGCCATCGAACCCGGCATCACCTACAGCAGCGGGAACCTGATTATGAGCCTGACCGTCCCTGTGGCCGTGCGCCGGGAACGCCCCCAAAGTGTCACAGACATGGAAACCGAGGAACTGACCGGGATTCCACGAAACGGGGATGCTGCCTTTGCGGACTATGTGATCAATGCGGGCATCACATACCGCTTTGCAAACAACAAAGTCCGGATCGATCCGGCTCTTTCAGACCCCTTCAAGGGGATTTGATGTGAGGTCCGCTGCACCCGTTTACGAAAGGTGGAAGTACAGTCAGAAAAGGTGCAGCAATGGCAAGTTTACATTCCCTTAAGCAGATTAACTTATCATTAATCTTATTTGAATTCCGCTAATCCAAACATCCGGGGATTCGGGGTACTTTAGCAAAAGATAAAGGTACAGCTTTATCGTTGGTCAAAGCGTTTAGTTAATTCTACAAAAGCCAGTCTGCGGACTGGCTTTCGTAGTTCTGACCCCAAAGGTTTTCCTTTTCAGCTCCCGTGCAAGGTGGCACCAAAGGACCACTCCCCCCGGTTCATTTCAGGTTCGCCAGGCTCTTTTCCAGGGTTTCAATGCGGGCCTCGGCATCAGCGGCTTTTTTCTTTTCAAGGGCCACCACTTGGTCCGGGGCATTCTCGACGAAACGGCTGTTGGAGAGCTTTTTCTGCACCGAGCTGAGGAAGCCCCGGGTGTAGTCGAGTTCCTCCTGTATCTTCTGAATTTCGGATTCCAGGTCCACACGGCCTTTCAGGGGGAGGTAGTATTCATTGCTCCGGACACGGAAGGAAAGGGCCCCTTCCGGCGCCTGGTCCGCATAGTGGATATCCCCCGTATTGGTCAGTTTTTGGATGAGCACATCCCACCTGGGGTCCACCCCCTCCTCATTGAGGACATACAGGGTAACCGCCTCGCGGAAAGGGATCTGCTTCTCCTTTCGCAGGGTCCGTACCCCGGAAACGACCTCCCTGGTAAAATCAAAGGCGTCGAGCAGGCCCTGGTCGAAGGGGGCCGGCTCGGGCCAGGAAGCCACGATCAGGGCCTCCTCCGGGGTCCGCTCTGCCATATGCTGCCAGATTTCCTCACTCAGGAAGGGCATAAACGGATGCAGTAACTTCAAATTCTCCTCGAAGAGCCGGACCACTTCCCCAAGGGTCACCCGGTCGATCGGCGCCCCATAGGCCGGCTTTACGAGCTCGAGCAACCAGGAACAAAAATCATCCCATATAAAGGTATAGAGCGTGATGAGCGAGTCGG
>CAZUZE010000034.1:0-14328 GCA_964624565.1 uncultured Robiginitalea sp. | reverse complement strand
GAAGGATGCCCGGAGTCAGGTCGCTGTTATTCACAGGAAAAAATATTGAACAGCCGCTCATGAAAAAGGTTATCAACCACCATCAGTTAACCGTCCTTTTTGGTTTTTGTTTAGTAATTTCCTTCCTCTTTTCACCCTCATTGCGCGCCCAGGAGGCAGCGGTGGCCGAAGAAGCTCCGCAGTCCGAGGCGGCTGTGTCGGGGGAAGAAGGGCCCTGCGGCCCAGGTGACCCGGCAAAGGGGAAGCAGTTGTTCAACCAGAATTGTGCGGCCTGTCACGCGCTGAACCGGAAGATGACGGGCCCGGCCCTGGCCAATGCGGCCACCCGGCTGATTGAGGAAGAAGGCCTCGATTGTGACTGGATTTACTCCTGGATCAAGAACAGCCCGGGAATGATCGCTTCCGGGGATGCCTACGCAACCCGGATTTACGAGGAATACAACCAGGCTGCCATGACGGCCTTCCCGACCCTTTCCGATCAGGACATCAACGATATTATCGCCTATGTCGAAGCGCCGCCTCCTGCACCTGTGGCTGCTGCAACTCCTGCGGCCGCGGCCGGCGGGGAAGCCGCCTCCGGGGGCGTGTCCAATGAACTCATCCTGGGTGCCCTGGTCCTGGTCTTCGCCCTTTTGGTGATGATGCTTATCCTGGTCAACCAGACCCTGAGGCGGATTGCCGAAGCAAACGGGGTTGTCCTGGAGCGCGAGAAAGCCGAAAAGCGCCTCCCCCTTTGGAAGGCGTTCGCACAGAACCAGTTCCTGGTACTGGTGGCGTCTATCCTGCTTTTGCTCTCTTCTGCGTATTTCGCCTATGGCTGGATGATGCAGGTGGGGGTAGATCAGGGGTATGCCCCAGTCCAGCCGATCCACTATTCCCATAAAATCCACGCCGGGGACAATAAAATCGAATGTAAATACTGCCATTCCTCTGCCCGGGTCTCCAAGCACTCCGGGATCCCTTCCCTCAATATTTGTATGAACTGCCACAAGTCCATCTACGAATACAAGGGGAATCCGGAAGGCCCTACAGCTGAAGACATCGCCAACGGGTATACCAATGAATTCTACACCAATGAGATCAAAAAGCTCTATAAGGCGGTAGGATGGGATGAGGAGAGCCAGCAATACACCGGGGAGTCCCAGCCTGTAGAATGGGTCCGGATCCACAACCTGCCGGATTTTGCGTACTTCAACCACGCCCAGCACGTTTCTGTCGGGAATATCGAATGCCAGACCTGCCATGGTCCGGTGGAGGAAATGGAAATCATGTACCAGCACGCCCCCCTTACCATGGGATGGTGCATCAATTGCCACCGCGAGACGAATGTCCAGATGGAAGGCAATGACTACTATGAAAAGATCCACCAGGAACTGGCGAAGAAATACGGAGTCGATAAGGTAACAGCTGCCCAGATGGGCGGCCTGGAATGCGGCAAGTGTCACTATTAACAAACAGGAGTTTTTTACAATAATCGTATGGCATCAAACAAAAAATACTGGAAAAGCGAGGCAGAACTCAGGCCGAACGATTCCATTGTTGAGGCGCTTAAACAAAA
Organism: uncultured Robiginitalea sp.; assembly: GCA_964624565.1. Classification (GTDB taxonomy): domain Bacteria; phylum Bacteroidota; class Bacteroidia; order Flavobacteriales; family Flavobacteriaceae; genus Robiginitalea. Next base: position 12,770 of record CAZUZE010000034.1, on the reverse strand, counting down.
CGAATTCACAGAGGCTATTCCTGTTGATGAATTTCTCGGAGACAAGGAGCAACTGGCATCGAGCCAGACCACCCGCCGGGATTTTCTCAAGTATGTCGGTTTCAGTACGGCGGCGGCCACCCTTGCCGCCTGTGAAGGCCCTGTGCACAAATCCATACCATATGTGTTCCAGCCGGAGCGTATTATTCCCGGGGTGGCCAACTACTATGCCACCACTATTGCAGACGGGTATGATTTCGCCAGCATCCTGGTAAAGACCCGGGAAGCACGGCCGATCAAGATTGAAAGCAACCGGGAAGCGAAGGTGCTCGGAGGTACCAACGCGAGGATACAGGCTTCGGTCCTTTCGCTCTACGACAGTACCCGCCTGCAGGGGCCGCTTGCCCAGGGGAACCCCATTGAGTGGGAAGCGCTGGATGCCGGAATGAAGTCCAGGCTGGGCACCCTCAGTGCCTCTGGCAAGCAGATTGCACTGCTGACGCAGACTTACGCCAGCCCCTCCACCCGGCGTCTGATCGAGCAGTTTGCCGGGACATTCTCAAATGTCAAGCACATCACCTACGACCCCGTTTCCTCAGATGCGGCGCTGGAGGCCTATCAGGCCAGGTACGGGCAACGGGCCCTGGCCGATTACGACTTTTCAAGGGCGGACCTCATTGTTTCCTTCGGGGCCGATTTCCTCGGGGACTGGCAGGGGGGCGGATATGACAGCGGCTATTCCAAAGGCCGCGTCCCCAAGAACGGACGGATGTCAAGGCACGTGCAGTTTGAATCGAATATGTCACTGACAGGTGCCAATGCGGACAAGCGTATTCCCCTTAGCCCGGCCGGCCAGAAAGTGGCCCTTGCCCACCTGTATGCAAAATTAAACGGCAGCACCGTTTCCGGGGAGCTCCCCGAAGCGGCCACCAGGGCCCTTGAGGGGGTGCTGCAGGCGATTGGGAAGAACAGGCGAAAGGCAGTTGTTGTCTGCGGCCTGGACGATACCGACGCACAGGCCGTAGTGCTGGCCATCAATGAAATGCTCGGCAGTGAGGCCTTTGAGCCCAATGCACCGAGGTACATCCGGAGCGGGAGCAGCCGGGAACTCAATGCCCTGATCTCGGACATGAAGAGCGGCCGGGTGGGAGCACTCATTATGGACGGGGTGAACCCCGCCTATTCCCTTCCGGATGCGACGGACTTCAAGGAAGCCCTTTCCGGGGTAGACCTTTCCATAACCTTCACCACCAACAGGGATGAGACCTCAGAACTGACCACTTATGTGGGAGCTGCGAATCATTTCCTTGAATCCTGGGGGGATTTCGAGTTCAAAAAGGATCACTTCGGGCTGATGCAGCCCGTCATCCGCGAGCTGTTTGACACCCGTCAGTTCCAGCAGTGCCTGCTGAACTGGATGGGGTCAGGGCAAACGTATTACGAGTTTATAAAGGGTACCTGGAGCGAAGGGGTCCTGGCGGGTGCCGATTGGAATAAGGCCCTTCACGACGGTGTTTTCCACGCGGTGTACCCAACCCCGTACAGCGACCCGATGATGCCGTTGCAGGGCACGGATAAAATGGAGGATGGAAACGGGGATTCGGAATCTTCAGACGTCCCTGCCATCGGCGCTTCCGTGCGGCGGCTGGCCGGGGCTGCAACTTCAGGGATGAGCCTTGTGCTCTATCCAAAAATCGGCCTGGGAGATGGCCGCCAGGCGGGGAACCCCTGGTTGCAGGAATTCCCGGATCCGATAACCCGTGTTTCCTGGGACAACTACATCACTGTTTCAAAGAAAGATGCCAATGCCCTGGGGCTTGTAAATGAAAACGCGGCCAACGGAGGGTTGGATGGGAGTTACGCAACGGTCACCGTGGAGGGAACCACCCTCAGCCAGGTGCCGGTGATCATCCAGCCGGGACAGGCAGAAGGCACTGTCGGTATGGCCCTCGGCTACGGAAGGCAATCCGGGATGAAGCCCGAGATGCAGGTAGGTGTAAATGCCTTCCCGCTTTATAAAAACTTCAATTCGGCCCAGACGGTTACTATTGAGAAGGCGTCGGGCATGCATGAATTTGCCTGCGTACAGCTGCAAAAGACCCTGATGGGACGCGGGGATATCATAAAGGAAACCACCCTGGAGGATTTCATCGCGAAGCCCGCTTCGGAGTGGAACCACGTACCCCAGGTCTCCCTGGACCACCAGGAGGTTCCGGCCACGACGGTCGACTTATGGGAAGGTTTTGACCGGTCCATAGGGCATCATTTCAACATGTCCATCGACCTGAACGCCTGTACCGGATGTGGTGCCTGTGTGATTGCCTGTAGTGCCGAGAACAACGTGCCGGTCGTTGGAAAGCGGGAAATCCGCCTTTCCCGGGACATGCACTGGCTGCGTATCGACAGGTATTACTCCTCGGAGGACACCTTTGATGCCGATAACGAGAAAAAAGATGCCTTTTCCGGCGCCATGGAGTCCAAGAGGGGCTTCGAGGAAATGGAGGATCCGGCGGCCAATCCGCAGGTTGCCTTCCAGCCTGTGATGTGCCAGCACTGCAACCACGCGCCCTGTGAGACAGTCTGCCCGGTGGCAGCGACGGTACACAGCCGCCAGGGGCACAACCATATGGCATACAACCGCTGTGTGGGGACGCGCTACTGTGCCAACAACTGTCCGTACAAAGTGCGCCGCTTTAACTGGTTCCTCTACAACAATAACGACGAGTTCGATTTCCATATGAACAACGACCTCGGGAAAATGGTCCTGAACCCGGACGTGAACGTCCGCTCCCGCGGGGTTATGGAAAAGTGTTCCTGGTGTATTCAGATGTCGCAGAAGGCCATACTGGATGCCAAGCGCGAGGGTCGGGAAGTGAAGGATGAGGAATTCCAGACGGCGTGTTCCAATGCGTGCAGCAGCGGGGCCATTGTCTTCGGGGATATCAACAACCCGGAAAGCGAAGTCTCCAGGCTTAAGGAAAGCGATCGGATGTATCACCTGCTCGAACATGTGGGAACCAAGCCCAATGTGTTCTATCACGTGAAGGTCCGTAACTCAAACGAAGCATAACAACCTAAGAAACGATACATAAATATGGCGTCGCATTACGAAGCACCAATACGCAAACCCCTTGTACTGGGCGACAAAGGCTACCACGAAGTATCTGTGGATATCGCTGCCCCGGTGGAGGGAAGGGCCAATAAGCAGTGGTGGATTGTTTTTTCCATCGCCCTGGCCGCATTTCTCTGGGGGGTCGGCTGTATTATTTATACCATTTCCACAGGGATTGGGACCTGGGGCCTGAACCGGACGGTGAACTGGGCCTGGGATATTACCAACTTCGTCTGGTGGGTGGGTATCGGTCACGCAGGGACGCTGATTTCGGCGGTACTGCTTCTCTTCCGCCAAAAGTGGCGTATGGCGATCAACCGGTCCGCGGAGGCGATGACCATTTTCTCCGTAATCCAGGCCGGGTTGTTCCCGATCATCCACATGGGACGTCCCTGGCTGGCCTACTGGGTGTTGCCCATCCCCAACCAGTTCGGATCCCTTTGGGTGAATTTCAATTCGCCCCTGCTCTGGGACGTGTTCGCGATCTCGACCTACCTTTCGGTTTCCCTCGTTTTTTGGTGGACGGGCCTGTTGCCCGACTTTGCCATGATCAGGGACCGGGCGGTAAAGCCGTTCCAGAAAAAGATTTACGGCCTTGTGAGCTTCGGCTGGTCCGGGCGGGCAAAGGACTGGCAGCGTTTTGAAGAGGTTTCCCTCGTGCTGGCAGGACTGGCGACGCCCCTCGTACTTTCCGTGCACACCATTGTATCCTTTGACTTTGCCACCTCGGTCATACCCGGCTGGCACACCACGATTTTCCCGCCCTACTTTGTCGCCGGGGCGATTTTTTCAGGATTTGCCATGGTGCAGACCCTGCTGATCATCATGAGGAAAGTGAGCAACCTGGAGGCCTATATCACGGTGCAGCACATCGAACTGATGAATATCGTGATCATGATAACGGGCTCCATCGTGGGCTGTGCCTATATCACAGAGTTGTTTATCGCATGGTACTCAGGGGTGGAATACGAACAGTACGCCTTCCTGAACCGCGCCACGGGACCCTACTGGTGGGCCTATACCCTGATGATGACCTGTAACGTGGTCTCCCCACAGGTCATGTGGTTCAAAAAAATCCGGACGAGCATCCTGGTTTCGTTTATTATCTCCATCGTGGTAAATATCGGGATGTGGTTTGAGCGGTTCGTGATCATCGTCACCTCCCTTCACCGGGATTACCTGCCGTCCTCCTGGACGATGTTCTCCCCGACCTTTGTCGATATCGGGATCTTTATCGGGACCATCGGCTTTTTCTTCGTCCTCTTCCTGCTCTACGCGCGCACCTTCCCGGTAATTGCCCAGGCGGAAGTGAAATCCATCCTGAAGTCCTCAGGGGAGCGGTACAAGAAACTGCGGGATGCCGGCAAGCCCCTCTACAAAATGCCTGAGAAAACCGTCTTGGTATCCGGGAAAAAAGCCGCCGGCGATACCGGTAAGGCCCCCGAGGCCCTCGGGACCCTTTTAAAGGCGATCGGCGCATTTGACGCCAGTACCCAGACTGCGGATGACCTCAAGAAGATCAAGGGGGTCGGCCCTCAAATGGAGCAGACGCTGAACCAGATAGGCATCTTTTCCTATGCACAGGTCAGCCGGATGACGGAGCGGGAATACGACCTGCTCGACGCCCTCACGGAGTCCTTCCCGGGAAGGGCCCTCCGGGACGACTGGGCAGGACAGGCAAAACGATTAATGGACGACAATTCATAAGACTATGGCATCTAAAGTAATCCACGCTTATTACGACGACGATGACGTGCTGATGCAGGCAGTCAAGAAAGTCCGGGCAGCAAAGCACCACATTGAAGAGGTGTACTGTCCCTTCCCGGTTCACGGGCTGGACAAGGCCATGGGCCTGGCCCCGACGCGGATCGCCATTACCTCCTTCATGTACGGGTGCCTCGGGCTGACGGTCGCCATAGTGATGATGAATTTCATCATGATCCAGGACTGGCCCCAGGATATCGGGGGCAAGCCGAGTTTCAGCTATATCGAAAACATGCCGGCCTTCGTGCCGATCATGTTTGAAATGACCGTGTTCTTTGCAGCCCACCTTATGGTGATTACCTTCTACCTCAGAAGCCGCCTCTGGCCTTTCAAAAAGGCGGAAAACCCGGATGTCAGGAGTACGGATGACCATTTTATCATGGAGGTTGAAGTACACGGAAGCGAAGCGGATCTGACGGCCCTGCTTAAAGAAACCGGAGCTGTGGAAATCAACAGTCTAGAAAAGTAAATCGAGAGATGAAAAACTTACTAATTTCAACCGGCATATTCGTGGTAATCCTGGGGCTCGCATCCTGTCAGGATAACAATCGCCCCAACTACCAGTACATGCCGAATATGTACGAATCCGTCGGTTACGAAACCTATGAGCAGGTCGACTGGCTTCCCTCGGGTTCAGAAGCCCTGATCCCTGCGGAACACACGATTTCCCGTGGCCTGGTTCCCTATAGCCTGCCCAATACCCCGGAAGGAAAGGAGCTTTCCGTCATGGCCCCAAGCCCCCTCGACTCCCTGCAGCGGGAGGCAAACCTCGCCACCGGCAAGGAACTGTACGACATTTACTGTGCGATCTGCCACGGTGCCAAAGGGGACGGCAAGGGGACACTGGTACAACGGGAGAAGATCCTCGGGGTGCCCTCCTATACGGACCCCGCGCGGAACATCACTCCGGGCAGCACCTATCATGTGATTTACTACGGCCTCAATTCAATGGGTTCCTATGCAAACCAGCTGAATCATGAAGAGCGCTGGCAAGTGGCTGAGTACGTCATGAAATTAAAGGAAGACCTAACCAAATAAGATACCGATTGCAGATGTATACCTTCTCAAACAGACTTAAAATTGGATCCCTGGTTCTTATGGCCCTCGGGCTTGTGGGAATGGGGATAGGATTCGTTTCTGCGCCTTCAACGGTTGAAGAGGCAAAGGCCATGGTAGCGGCTCATGACGATGGACACGGGGGAGGTCACGGGGATACTGCGCATGCAGCCTCAGGGGCTGAAGCCCATGGTGACGGGGACCACGGTGCATCCCACGACGAACACCTGTTGCACCAGCTCCAGAACCGTCCCTGGTCTGCCACCTATGTCGCCTTGTTTTTCTTCTTTATGATCTCCCTTGGGGTACTCGCCTTCTACGGGGTACAACGGGCCTCACAGGCGGGCTGGTCCCCCTTGCTTTTCCGGGTGATGGAAGGGATAACGGCCTGGCTGGTACCGGGCGGGATCCTGTTGTTTGTGTTCCTGGTGCTTTCAGTCCTCCACATGAACCACCTGTTTGTATGGATGGATGCGGATACGGTTGCCCATGACGAACTGCTTCAGGGCAAGGCGGGATACCTGAACCCTACCTTCTTCCTGGTCCGCGCGGCGATTTACCTGGCGGGATGGATCGGGTACCGGGAAGTTTCCCGCAGGTTGTCCCTGGCGCAGGACGCCGCGGATGACAACAGCAATTTTGTCCGGAATTTCAGGTGGTCGGCCGGGTTCCTCGTTTTTTATCTCGTGAGCGAGTCCATGATGTCCTGGGACTGGATCATGAGCCTGGATCCTCACTGGTTCAGCACCCTCTTCGGATGGTACGTTTTTGCCAGTATGTTCGTCTCCGGGATCACGGTGATCGCCCTGGTGACCATATACCTCAAATCCAGGGGGTACCTGCCTGATGTCAATGACAGCCACATCCACGATTTGGCCAAATTCATGTTCGGGGTGAGCATCTTCTGGACCTATCTCTGGTTCAGCCAGTTCATGCTGATCTGGTATGCCAACATCCCCGAGGAAGTCACCTATTACGTAACGCGTATAGAGAATTATACCCTGCCCTTCTGGGGGATGCTGGTGATGAATTTCATTTTCCCCCTGCTCGTGCTTATGAACAGCGACTACAAAAGGCTCAACTGGTTTGTGATCATGGCCGGAATCGTCGTGCTGCTCGGGCATTACCTGGACGTATTTAACATGGTCATGCCGGCGACTGTCGGGGATCAGTGGTATATTGGCATCCCTGAGATCGGTGCCGTGTTCTTTTTCGGGGGCGCATTTTTATTCTGGGTGTTCCGCGCCCTGACCAAAGCACCCCTGCAACCCACCCGCAACCCGTATATTGAGGAAAGCAGGCAATTTCATTATTAAACCAAGCGATAGCGAATCATATCCGTTTACACGATGACAGCAGTATTGACGATAGCGGTTTTAGTTTTAGTGGGCATTGCCGTCTGGCAAATGACCAAGATCTTTGAACTTTCCCAGATACGGGCTAAATCCGGCAATTCAGAAGTGGCCACCGATGAGGATAACCGGTACAACGGGTACCTGATGTTCGCCTTCCTGGTATTTATTTACGGGATCACCATTTTCAGTTTCTGGAAGTACGGGAAATACATCCTTCCGGAATCTTCCAGCGCCCACGGGGCAGAATACGATTCTTTGTTGTTGTGGTCCTTTGTTATTATTTTTATAGTCCAGTTCATCACCCAGGCGTTGTTGCACTACTTCGCCTACAAATACCGGGGAAAGGAAGGGACAAAGGCGCTTTTCTTTGCAGACAACAACCGCCTTGAGTTTATCTGGACCATTATTCCGGTGATTGTGCTGGCAGGGCTGATCCTCTGGGGACTCTATACCTGGACGAATATCATGGACATCAACGAGGAGGACGACCCCCTGATCGTTGAGCTCTATGCCCAGCAATTTAACTGGACGGCCCGCTACGGGGGGGGTGACAATGTTCTCGGGGAGGCGAATGTACGGCTGATCGATATCGACAGGGCGAATGTCCTCGGCCTGGATGAATCAGATCCGAATGCCGCCGACGATATTATTGTGAAAGAACTGCATTTGCCTGTTGGGAGGAAGGTTAATTTTAAGTTCCGTTCCCAGGATGTATTGCATTCGGCCTATATGCCGCATTTCCGGGCCCAGATGAACTGCGTTCCCGGCATGACCACGGAGTTTTCGTTTACCCCGACGGTCACCACGGCGGAAATGAGGCAGCGGCCCGAGACGGTGGAGAAGGTGAAGCGGACCAATGCCCTGAGGGCAGAAAGGGCGGCAAAGGGGGAACCGGATTCGGACCCCTGGGAGTTTGATTACGTCCTGCTCTGTAACAAAATATGCGGCAAGTCCCACTATAACATGCAGATGAAGATTATTGTGGAGACCGAGGAAGAATACCAGGCATGGCTGGAGGGCCAACAGACCTTTAAGCAGACGATGGCTTCCATGCAACCTTAATATTGAATTGCTAGAAAAAGAAAATAAAAAGAAGGATTATGTCAGTACAAGCACATGCATTGGCCGATGATCATGCCCACGACCACGGGCATCATCACAAGGAGACATTTGTAACCAAGTATATTTTCAGCCAGGATCACAAGATGATCTCAAAGCAATACCTGATTACAGGGTTGATTATGGGGTTCATCGGGATCGCGATGTCCCTGTTGTTCCGGATGCAGCTGGCCTGGCCGGGGGAGTCTTTTCCGCTGTTTGAAGCCGTACTCGGCAAATGGGCCCCGGACGGGGTCATGGATGCGGACATTTACCTGGCCCTGGTTACGATCCACGGGACCATTATGGTGTTCTTTGTCCTTACTGCCGGGTTGAGCGGTACTTTCAGTAACCTGCTCATCCCCCTTCAGATCGGGGCCAGGGATATGGCGTCCGGCTTTTTGAACATGCTGTCTTACTGGATGTTCTTTCTCTCCAGTGTCGTCATGGTGATTTCCCTCTTTGTGGAGGCGGGTCCTGCAGCAGCGGGGTGGACGGTATATCCGCCATTAAGCGCCCTGCCCATGGCACAACCCGGATCCGGAATGGGGATGACGCTGTGGCTGGTATCCATGGCGATCTTTATCGCCTCCTCCCTCCTGGGGTCGCTTAACTATATTGTAACGGTCATCAACCTGCGTACCAAGGGAATGTCGATGACACGCCTGCCGCTGACCATCTGGGCGTTTTTTGTAACGGCCATTATCGGGGTGATTTCCTTTCCCGTCCTGCTTTCTGCCGCCCTGCTGCTAATCATGGACAGGAGTTTCGGAACCTCCTTTTTCCTTTCGGATATTTTTATTCAGGGAGAGGTCCTTCATTACCAGGGGGGTAGCCCGGTGCTCTACGAACACCTTTTCTGGTTCCTGGGCCACCCTGAGGTTTATATAGTGATCCTTCCCGCCATGGGGATTGTCTCGGAGGTGATGTCCGTGAACGCGCGCAAGCCTATTTTCGGGTACCGCGCCATGATCGCGTCCATCCTCGCCATTGCCTTTCTCTCGACCATCGTTTGGGGGCACCATATGTTTATCTCGGGCATGAACCCGTTCCTGGGATCCGTATTTACCTTTACCACGCTGCTTATCGCGATCCCTTCGGCGGTAAAAGCCTTTAACTGGATTACCACCCTGTGGAAGGGGAACCTGCAGTTAAACCCGGGCATGCTCTTTTCGATCGGGATGGTCTCCACGTTCATCACCGGGGGGCTCACCGGGATCATCCTGGGGGACAGTACCCTGGATATCAACGTGCACGATACCTATTTCGTGGTGGCACACTTTCACCTTGTAATGGGGATTTCTGCCCTGTATGGCCTTTTTGCCGGGGTCTACCACTGGTTCCCTAAAATGTTCCAGGGGCGCATGATGAGCAAGAACCTGGGATATGTGCATTTCTGGATTACGGCCGTGGGCTCCTACGGGGTGTTCTTCCCGATGCACTTTGTCGGGATGGCCGGTGTACCCAGGAGGTATTACCAGAACACCGCTTTCCCCATGTTTGACGAACTGGTGGACGTACAGGTGCTGATGACCGTGTTCGCCATAATCACCGCCCTCGCCCAGTTGATTTTTGTGTACAACTTTGTCCGCAGTATATTCTTCGGAGAGCGCGGCCCCCAGAACCCCTGGAACGCCACCACCCTGGAATGGACGGCGCCGCAGGAGCACATCCACGGGAACTGGCCGGGTGCGATTCCCGAGGTATACCGCTGGAGCTACGACTACAGCAAAACTTATGAAAACGGGGACTATATCCTCCCGGGCCAGGACTTTGTGCCTCAGGATGTTCCGCTTCAGGAAGGAGAGGAAGAACTGCAGCACTGACCTGCCTCCGGATACTATCGAGCCCGCTTTTGCGGGCTTTTTAGTTTCTGCCCTCCCCGGTTTTTAGGATTTGTCTATCTTTAATCGGAAACAAATAATATGTGCATGAGGTATTTTCCCGGCGTTGGAATATGGTGTCTGGCCCTTTTGATGAGCCTCCCCGTCTGTGGACAGCGCAAGCCAAAGATAAAGGGCAACCGAAGTGTTATCACCGTAGAGAAGCCCCTGGGCGCCTTTTCCCACCTGAAGGTTACCGATGGCCTGGAGGTACGGCTGCATTCCGGGGATTCTGAGGGTGTGCGCATTGAGGCAGACGATAACCTGATCGATATCCTGAGGTTCCGGCAGGATGGGGACACGCTGATCGCCTCCACCTTCTATACGATCACGGGAAGTAAAAAACTGGACCTTACCCTCACCTACCAGGACCTCAATTCCATAGAAGTGGAGCAGGGCAGTGTGGTTTCAGACCAGACCATCAGTGCAGACCAACTGGAGCTGGTGCTTCTGGACGGGGGCCACGCTGATTTGTCCGTACGGGCCGCACTGGTCCGACTGAGGATGGAGGGGGATGCCGCCACAAAGCTCAACATCTCGGCCGATTCGCTCAGGGCCGACCTGGCGGAGCAGTCCGATGCCTTTATCTACAGCAGTGATGCCGCCATGGATTTATCGCTTTCGGGAAGGGCCGCGGCCACCCTGGAGGGCACGGGTACAACCCTTATGCTGTCCATGACCGACAATGCAACCCTGAAGGCAGCTGGCCTGGAAGCACGGAGCGCCACTGCCTTTATGAACGCGTCCTCCCAGGCCTACGTGCGTGCGCTTTCAGAACTTGCTTACGAGGGAAGGGAAAAATCCAGGCTCTATATTTACGGCGCGCCCGCAATACAGATCCTCGGGTTTTTCGATACGGCGGAACTGCACAAGGCAAGCGACTAGGCGGGCCTCACCGATACCCGAAAAAAAACCCTGCTCAACACCGGAGCAGGGTTTTTTCTTTAGCAAAAGGGCGCCCGTCAGGAGTTTGGCCCCGCCTTTACGATTTCCGCATTGACCCCTGCCTCGAACTTTTTAAAGTTCTGTGCAAAGAGTCCGATCAGTTTGGCCTTTGTGGCATCATAACTGCTTTTATCGTCCCAGGTGGTTTTCGGGTTGAGCACTTCCGGCGGCACCCCGGGACAGCTTTGGGGAATCTCAAAGCCAAAATCCGCATCGCGGCTAAAGGCCACCCCTTCAAAATCCCCGTTGTGGATGGCATCCACCATGGCACGGGTGTACTTGAGTTTGATGCGGGAACCCACCCCGTGGCCCCCTCCGGTCCAGCCGGTGTTGATCAGCCATGCCTTAACCTGGTGCTGTTTCATCTTTTCCGCAAGCAATTCGGCGTATTTGTTGGGGTGCCACATCATAAAAGCGGCCCCGAAACACGCGCTAAAGGTGGCCTGGGGTTCGGTAACCCCCATTTCCGTCCCGGCTACTTTGGCTGTGTAGCCCGAAATAAAATGGTAGCTCGCCTGTTCGGGAGTAAGCCTGCTCACAGGGGGGAGTACCCCAAAGGCGTCACAGGTCAGGAAGATGATATTTTTCGGATGCCCCGCAATGCAGGGAATTTGCACATTCTCTATATGGTGTATGGGATAGGAGGCCCGGGTGTTCTGCGTAATTGAGGTGTCCGAATAGTCGACTTTCCGGGTGGACTTATCGTAGACCACATTTTCCAGGACGGTCCCGAACCGGATGGCATTGAAAATATCCGGCTCGCTTTCCGCGGACAGATCGATCGCCTTGGCATAGCAGCCCCCCTCGATATTAAAGGTCCCTTCATCCGTCCAGCAGTGTTCATCATCCCCGATGAGTTTCCGTTTGGGATCTGCGCTGAGCGTCGTCTTTCCGGTGCCGGAAAGCCCGAACAGGTAGGTGACATCACCCCCGGCACCAACATTGGCCGAACAGTGCATCGGCAGCACGCCTTCCAGGGGCATGAGGTAATTCATGACTCCGAATATTCCTTTTTTCATCTCCCCGGCGTACTGGGTCCCGAGGATGACAATTTCCCTGTTCTCCAAATGGACATCCACAGAGGTCTTGGAAGTCATTTCTGAGGTATAGCTGTTTGCGGGAAACCCCCCGGCATTGAAAATGACGTAGTCCGGGGTGCCGAAATCCTTCAGTTCGGCCGCCGTCGGCATGATCAGCATGTTTTGCATAAAAAGGGCATGGTAGGCCCTTGTACAGACAATGCGCACCTTGATCCGGTACTTTGGGTCCCAGCCCGCAAAGGCATCCACCACAAAGAGCCGTTCACAGATATTGAGGTAGTCGATGGCCCGTTCCCTGTTGACAAAATAGGTGTGCTCATCCAGGCCTATGTTGATCGGGCCCCAGTCGATGTTCTTTTCTGACTCCGGGTTCCGCACAATGCGTTTGTCCTTCGGGCTGCGCCCTGTTTTTTCGCCCGAATACACACAGAGGGCCCCGACATCGGAAATCGCGGTTCCCGCTTCACTGCGCAGCCCGATCTCGTAGAGGACGGGCACGCTGCTGTTACGGTGGACTTTCTGTACGTTGATCCCGTAC
>CAZUZE010000033.1:4182-14527 GCA_964624565.1 uncultured Robiginitalea sp. | reverse complement strand
AAAATGGCAGATTTAAAAGAATTCGCAGAACAGCTGGTCAACCTTACCGTAAAAGAGGTAAATGAATTGGCTGATATCCTTAAGGAGGAGTACGGCATCGAGCCTGCTGCAGCTGCTGTAGCTGTGGCAAGTGGTGCTGCAGCCGGAGGTGACGGCGGTGAGGTTGCTGAAGAGCAAACCGAGTTCGATGTTATCCTGAAGGCTCCAGGAGGTTCCAAACTGGCAGTTGTAAAACTGGTTAAGGAACTTACCGGACTTGGCCTTAAAGAAGCTAAAGAAATCGTCGATAGCGCTCCTAAAGCTGTTAAAGAAGGAGTTTCTAAAGATGAAGCTGAAGGAATCAAAAAATCTCTGGAAGAAGCAGGAGCTGAAGTTGAGCTTAAATAATTGCTTTAACCATATGGTTTAGGTTTAGGTCTTCCTGCCCTTACGGGCGGCTAGACCTAAACCCTTTTTTACCAAGTATATCAAGGAATATACAGCCTGTCCAGTATTCACGATCTAAATTTGGTCCCTAGATGTTCACACCACAGACTGAAAGAATTAGTTTTGCCACCGCTAAGAACATACCGGAATACCCGGATTTCTTGGACATTCAGATTAAGTCCTTTCAAGACTTTTTTCAGCTTGAAACCAAATCTGACGAAAGGGAAAATGAAGGTCTCTTCAAGACCTTTATGGAAAACTTCCCCATCACCGATACCCGGAACCAGTTCGTACTTGAGTTTCTCGATTACTTTATAGATCCGCCGAGGTACAGCATTCAGGAGTGTATTGAGCGCGGACTTACCTACAGCGTGCCCCTGAAAGCGCGCCTGAAACTGTACTGTACCGATCCGGAACACGAGGATTTCGAGACGATCGTACAGGACGTCTACCTGGGTACGATCCCATACATGACCCCTAGCGGGACTTTTGTGATCAACGGGGCCGAACGCGTGGTTGTCTCCCAGCTGCACCGGTCTCCCGGGGTATTCTTCGGACAGTCCTTCCATGCGAACGGGACCAAGCTTTATTCGGCACGGGTCATCCCCTTCAAAGGATCCTGGATCGAATTCGCCACGGACATCAACAGCGTGATGTACGCTTACATCGACCGGAAGAAAAAATTGCCGGTCACCACGCTTTTCCGCGCCATCGGTTTTGAGCGCGACAAAGACATTCTGGAGATTTTCGACCTTTCTGAAGAGGTGAAAGTCAGCAAAACAGGCCTTAAGAAAATCCTGGGGCGCAGGCTGGCAGCACGTGTGCTGAAGACCTGGCACGAGGATTTCGTGGATGAAGACACAGGGGAGGTAGTATCTATCGAGAGGAACGAAATCGTCCTCGACCGGGATACCGTTCTGGAAAAGGAGCACCTGGACATGATCGTGGAGACCGATGTGAAGACCATCCTGCTCCACAAGGAGAATACCGCCCAGAGCGATTACGCCATCATATACAATACCCTGCAGAAGGACCCGACCAACTCCGAGAAGGAAGCTGTGGAGCATATATACCGCCAGCTGCGGAATGCCGAGCCGCCCGACGAGGAGACGGCCCGGGGTATTATCGACAAACTCTTCTTTTCGGACCAGCGGTACAACCTCGGTGAGGTCGGACGCTACCGGATGAACAAGAAATTGGGCCTCGATATCGGCATGGACAAGCAGGTGCTGACCCGTGAAGATATCATCACCATCATCAAATACCTTATTGAGCTGATCAACTCAAAGGCCGAGATCGATGATATCGACCACCTTTCCAACAGGAGGGTGCGCACGGTCGGGGAACAGCTCTCTGCCCAGTTTGGTGTCGGTCTGGCCCGTATGGCACGGACCATACGCGAGCGGATGAATGTTCGGGACAACGAGGTGTTTACCCCTATTGACCTGATCAATGCCAAAACCCTTTCCTCCGTCATCAATTCCTTCTTCGGGACCAACCAGCTGTCCCAGTTTATGGACCAGACGAACCCACTTGCGGAAATTACCCACAAGAGGAGGCTCTCTGCTTTGGGGCCAGGAGGACTTTCCAGGGAACGGGCCGGTTTTGAAGTGCGGGACGTACACTATACCCACTATGGAAGGTTGTGCCCGATTGAAACCCCTGAAGGGCCCAATATCGGGCTGATCTCTTCCCTGTCTGTTTTTGCCAAGGTAAATCAGATGGGCTTCCTTGAAACGCCCTACCGGAAGGTGGAAGATGGCAAGGTGGATATCGCCAATTACACCTTCCTGAGTGCGGAGGAGGAAGAAGGGATGAAAATTGCACAGGCGAACATCCCGCTGAAAAGCAATGGGACGATCGATTCCGATAAGGTCATTGCCAGGATGGAAGGGGATTTCCCCGTCGTGGACCCAAAAGAGGTCAACTACACGGATGTGGCCCCGAACCAGATCGCTTCCATTTCGGCTTCCCTGATCCCGTTCCTCGAACACGATGATGCTAACCGGGCCCTGATGGGCTCCAACATGATGCGCCAGGCAGTACCCCTGCTGAAGCCCCAGTCCCCGATTGTGGGAACAGGTCTCGAAAGGCAGGTAGCCACGGATTCCCGGGTGCTTATCAATGCGGAAGGCGATGGAGTGGTGGACTATGTGGATGCGAAGAAGATCACCATAAAATACAACCGTTCCGAAGAGGAGCGGCTGGTCAGTTTTGAAGCGGACTCCAAAACCTATGAACTGATCAAGTTCCGCAAGACCAACCAGGGGACCAGCATCAACCTGAAACCCATTGTGCGCAAGGGGGATAAGGTGAAAAAAGGTCAGGTGCTCTGCGAGGGCTACGCTACGGAAAGAGGGGAGCTGGCACTTGGCCGCAACCTGCAGGTGGCATTCATGCCCTGGAAGGGATACAATTTTGAGGACGCCATTGTGATCTCTGAAAAAGTGGTCCGGGAGGATATTTTCACCTCGATCCATATCGATGAATACGCCCTTGAGGTGCGGGATACCAAGCTGGGGGCCGAAGAGCTGACCAATGATATCCCCAACGTCTCGGAAGAGGCCACCAAGGACCTGGATGAATACGGAATGATCCGCATCGGGGCCGAAGTAAAACCCGGGGATATCCTCATTGGAAAAATCACGCCCAAAGGGGAATCCGATCCCACACCTGAGGAAAAACTCCTCAGGGCCATCTTCGGGGATAAGGCCGGGGATGTGAAGGATGCCTCACTGAAAGCACCCCCCTCCCTCAATGGTGTTGTGATCGACAAAAAGCTCTTCTCGCGCTCCATTAAGGACAAGCGCAAGCGGAACGAGGACAAGGAGGCCATCTCCAAACTGGAGATGGAATACGAGGTGAAGTTCCAGCAGCTCAAGGATGTGCTGGTGGAGAAACTCTTCCACCTGGTGGGCGGGAAAACATCCCAGGGAGTGCTCAACGACCTTGGGGAAGAAGTCCTTCCGAAAGGAAAGAAGTACACGCTCAAGATGATGAATTCGGTGGATGACTTCGCGCACCTGGTGGGCGGAAGCTGGACCACCGACAAGGATACAAATGCCCTGGTGGCCGACCTGCTCCACAATTACAAGATCAAACTGAATGACCTTCAGGGGAATCTGCGCAGGGATAAATTCACCATCTCCGTCGGGGACGAACTCCCCGCAGGGATCATGAAGCTGGCCAAAGTCTATATCGCCAAGAAGCGCAAGCTCAAAGTAGGTGATAAGATGGCGGGTCGCCACGGAAACAAGGGGATTGTGGCCCGGATTGTCCGGCAGGAAGACATGCCGTTCCTCGAGGATGGCACCCCTGTGGATATCGTGCTGAACCCTCTGGGGGTACCTTCCCGGATGAACATCGGCCAGATTTACGAAACCGTGCTGGGATGGGCAGGTCAGAAGATCGACAAGAAATTTGCCACGCCCATCTTTGACGGGGCATCCCTGGATGAGATCAACAAGTATACCGATGAGGCCGGTATCCCGAGGTTCGGGCATACCTACCTCTACGACGGGGGAACCGGGGAGCGTTTCCACCAGCAGGCTACCGTTGGTGTTATCTACATGCTGAAGCTCGGACACATGGTGGACGACAAGATGCACGCCAGATCCATCGGACCATACTCCCTCATTACCCAGCAACCCCTGGGTGGAAAGGCCCAGTTCGGAGGACAGCGTTTCGGTGAGATGGAGGTATGGGCCCTGGAGGCCTATGGCGCTTCATCGACCCTGAGAGAAATCCTCACCGTGAAATCTGACGATGTCATCGGCCGTGCGAAGACCTATGAGTCTATCGTAAAGGGAGAGAGCATGCCAGAGCCCGGTTTGCCGGAATCCTTCAATGTACTGATGCACGAACTCAAGGGATTGGGTCTCGACATTCGGCTGGAGGAGTAAGTCAGTTTTTTAACACAATTAATTTTTAGCAGCATACTATAATGGCTCGACTAAAGGATAATACAACAGTGAAACGGTTTAACAAGATTTCGATCGGCCTGGCTTCTCCCGAAGCCATCCTGGCAGAATCCAGGGGCGAAGTCCTCAAACCGGAAACCATCAACTACCGGACCCACAAACCGGAGCGGGACGGGTTGTTCTGTGAGCGCATCTTCGGCCCAGTGAAGGACTATGAATGTGCCTGCGGCAAGTACAAGCGCATCCGCTACCGCGGGATCGTCTGTGACCGCTGCGGGGTGGAGGTTACCGAGAAGAAGGTGCGCAGGGACCGGGTCGGACACATCAACCTGGTGGTTCCTGTGGCCCATATCTGGTACTTCCGTTCCCTGCCCAACAAAATCGGGTATTTGCTGGGGCTTCCCTCCAAGAAACTCGACATGATCATCTACTACGAAAGGTACGTGGTCATTCAGCCGGGGATTGCCAAGGGCCCTGACGGGGAAGAACTGGAGAAAATGGATTTTCTCACCGAGGAGGAATACCTCAATATCCTCGAGACCATTCCGCCGGAGAACCAATACCTGGATGACAGCGACCCGAATAAATTTATCGCAAAGATGGGGGCTGAGTGCCTGATCGACCTCCTGGCGCGGATCGATCTGAAGGAACTCTCATTCGAGTTGCGTCACAAGGCGCATACGGAAACCTCCAAGCAGCGTAAAACGGAGGCCCTGAAAAGGCTCCAGGTAGTGGAGTCCCTCCGGGAGTCCCAGGACAACCGGGAGAACCGCCCGGAGTGGATGATCATGAAGGTGATCCCGGTCATCCCACCGGAGCTGCGCCCCCTCGTGCCTCTGGACGGCGGGCGTTTTGCCACTTCTGACCTCAATGACCTCTACCGCCGGGTTATTATCCGTAACAACCGCCTGAAGCGGCTGATGGAGATCAAGGCGCCGGAGGTGATCCTGCGAAACGAAAAGCGGATGCTGCAGGAAGCCGTCGATTCCCTTTTTGACAACACGCGCAAGTCTTCAGCCGTCAAGACCGAATCGAACCGGCCCCTTAAATCGCTCTCTGACTCCCTGAAAGGGAAGCAGGGTCGTTTCCGTCAGAACCTGCTCGGAAAGCGCGTCGATTATTCGGCCCGTTCGGTTATTGTGGTAGGCCCCGAAATGAAGCTGTACGAATGCGGGCTTCCAAAGGACATGGCCGCGGAACTGTACAAGCCTTTTGTGATCCGCAAGCTCATCGAGCGCGGTATCGTCAAAACGGTCAAGTCTGCCAAAAAGATTATAGATAAGAAAGAACCGGTGGTTTGGGATATCCTCGAGAATGTCCTCAAGGGCCATCCGGTGCTGCTGAACCGGGCCCCCACGCTGCACCGCCTGGGGATTCAGGCCTTCCAGCCAAGGCTGATCGAAGGGAAGGCCATCCGGCTGCACCCACTGGTATGTACGGCCTTTAACGCGGATTTCGACGGGGACCAGATGGCGGTGCACCTGCCACTGGGCCCGGAGGCAATCCTCGAGGCCCAGCTGCTCATGCTGGCCTCCCACAACATCCTGAACCCGGCCAACGGGTCGCCGATTACGGTGCCGTCCCAGGACATGGTGCTTGGGCTGTACTACATGACCAAGGAGCGCAAGTCGACCAAGGAATTCCCTGTACTCGGGGAAGGCCTGACCTTCTACAGCCCCGAAGAAGTGGAAATCGCCTTCAATGAAAACAAGGTAGCCCTGAACGCACCGATCAAGGTTCGCGTGAAGGACCTTAACGAAGCCGGGGAGCTCGAATTAAAGCTCATCGAAACCACGGTAGGGCGGGTGCTGTTTAATTCAGTAGTCCCCGAAAAGGCAGGTTTCGTCAATACCGTACTCAACAAGAAGGCCTTGCGGGATATCATCGGTACGATCCTGTCCCTGACGGATGTCCCCACAACGGCTGACTTCCTCGACAAGATCAAGACAATGGGGTACGATTTTGCCTTCCGGGGCGGGTTGTCCTTCAGCTTGGGGGATATTATTATCCCTCAGGAGAAAGTCGAGATGATCGCGGATGCCAACGAGCAGGTCGATGGTATCATGATGAACTACAACATGGGATTGATTACCAACAATGAGCGGTACAACCAGGTGATCGATGTTTGGACCTCCACCAACGCCATGCTGACCGAAATGGCCATGAAGCGGATCCGGGAAGACCAGCAGGGCTTTAATTCGGTGTACATGATGCTGGATTCAGGCGCCCGGGGTTCCAAGGAGCAGATCCGTCAGCTTACCGGGATGCGGGGACTGATGGCCAAGCCCAAAAAATCAACTGCGGGAGGGGGCGAGATTATCGAAAACCCGATCCTGTCCAACTTTAAGGAAGGGCTTTCCATTCTGGAATACTTTATCTCCACCCACGGAGCCCGTAAGGGACTTGCGGATACCGCCCTTAAAACGGCTGATGCGGGATACCTTACCCGAAGGCTGGTGGATGTTTCCCAGGATGTGATCATCAACACCGAGGATTGCGGCACACTGCGCGGGATCGAGGTGGAGTCCCTCAGGAAGAATGAAGAAGTTGTGGAAACCCTCGGAGAGCGAATCCTCGGAAGGGTATCCCTGCACGATGTCTACCATCCGATCACGGAGGAACTGCTTTTGACAGCCGGACAGGAGATCATGGAGGCGGACATTGCCAAAATAGAAGCTTCGCCCATCGAGCGTGTCGAAGTGCGGTCACCGCTGACATGTGAGGCGACCCATGGTATTTGCGGGAAGTGTTACGGGCGGAACCTGGCGACCAATAAAATGGTGCAGCGAGGGGAAGCCGTCGGAGTTGTGGCTGCCCAGTCCATCGGGGAGCCCGGAACCCAGCTGACCCTGCGTACCTTCCACGTTGGGGGTATTGCCGGGAACATTTCCGAGGAAAGCAAGCTGGAAGCCAAGTTCGACGGGATTGCCGAGATCGAAGACCTCAGGACCGTCAAAGGGGCCGACAGTGAAGGAACCCCTGTGGATATCGTAATCTCGAGGACTTCCGAGATCAAACTGGTCGACGCCAAGACGGGAATAACCCTGAGCACAAATAACATCCCCTATGGCTCACAGCTTTTTGTCAAAGACGGGGGCAAAGTGAAAAGGGGTGATCTTATCTGTAAGTGGGATCCGTACAACGGGGTGATCGTCTCCGAATTCCCGGGTGCCATTGCTTATGAGAATATCGAACAGGGGGTTACCTACCAGGTAGAGATCGATGAGCAGACAGGGTTCCAGGAGAAGGTGATCTCAGAATCCCGTAACAAAAGGTTGATCCCCACCCTGCACATCAAAGACAAGAAAGGGACCGTCCTCCGGTCGTATAACCTCCCGCTCGGTTCCCACCTCATGGTGGATGACGGGGAGAAAATCAGCGAGGGCAAGGTACTGGTCAAAATTCCGAGAAAATCTGCCAAGACCGGGGATATTACCGGAGGTCTGCCGCGGGTAACGGAGCTCTTTGAAGCGCGGAACCCCTCCAATCCTGCGGTGGTTACCGAGATTGACGGTGTGGTTTCCTTTGGGAAGATCAAACGGGGGAACCGGGAGATCATTATCGAATCCAAAACGGGTGAGGTCATGAAATACCTGGTCAAACTCAGCAACCAGATTTTGGTGCAGGAGAATGACTACGTCCGGGCGGGCATGCCGCTCTCCGACGGGTCGATCACCCCAGAGGATATCCTCAGGATCAAGGGCCCCTCGGCCGTACAGCAGTACCTGGTCAATGAAGTGCAGGAGGTCTACCGCCTTCAGGGGGTTAAGATCAACGATAAGCACTTTGAGGTAGTGGTGCGCCAGATGATGCGCAAAGTGCGGATCGAGGATCCGGGAGACACCATTTTCCTGGAAAACCAGCTGGTCCACAAGGACGATTTCATGTTGGAGAACGATGAGATATTCGGTCAAAAGGTGGTGGAAGATGCCGGAGATTCCGAAAATCTAAAACCGGGCCAGATCATCAGCCTGAGGGAACTCAGGGATGAAAATTCCCTGCTCAAGCGTGCGGACAAGGCGCTTGTATCTGCGAGGGATGCCGTGGCAGCCACTGCCACACCGGTACTCCAGGGGATCACCCGTGCTTCGCTCCAGACCAAATCCTTTATCTCTGCAGCTTCCTTCCAGGAAACCACCAAGGTGCTCAACGAGGCCGCCGTCAGCGGTAAAGTGGATTCCCTTGAAGGGTTGAAGGAGAATGTGATCGTCGGTCACAGGATCCCTGCGGGAACCGGGATGCGCGATTATGAGAATATCATTGTAGGCTCGAGGGAGGAATACGATGAGATCATGGCCCGCAAGGAGGAAATGAAGTTTTAACAGTAAAGTGTAACAAACCCCTGACCAAAAGTCGGGGGTTTTTTGGTTTATCAGGCATGTCAGAAAAAGAAGAACAGGCACAGGGCCAGAAACAGCTCAATATAGAGCTGGACGAAAAAACGGCGGAAGGCACTTATTCGAACCTGGCGATCATCAATCACTCGGTTTCGGAATTCGTGGTCGACTTTATTAGCGTAATGCCAGGCCGTCCCAAGGGCAAGGTCAAGAGCCGCATTATCCTGACTCCCCAGCACGCTAAAAAGTTCCTCAGGGCGCTGAGCGACAATGTCCATAGGTTCGAAGAAGCCCATGGGCAGATCAAGGATTACGACCAGCCGCCTATCCCTTTGAATTTCGGGCCTACCGGGGAAGCTTAGAAAATAAACCGGGCATTGCAGCCCGGTTTTTTTTTTGCAGTTGCACTTGGCAGTACCAGGTAATAGTCCAGTCTTTTTCCCCCTCTGCAATCCCCCTGAGTAACTTTCAATTGCCTAATTCCAAATCACAAACTGCAAATCCGTTAATCTTAGCCAGGATCGGTTGAACTGGAAATTAGTTCGCTATCTTTCAGTTTAGGGAAGCCAAAGACAAAACACGTAGCGGATGACAGAAATAGGACTGATTGTTGACCTGCACAAAACTATCGAAAGGCAGGGCCCAGGGAGTGAGGCAGATACCCTGCAGGCTTTTGCTCTCACCGGGCTGTCGGAGGAGAAAAGCCTGAAAGTCGCAGACATTGGTTGCGGGACCGGGGCTCAGACCCTTACGCTTGCCCGCCATACGGGGGCCGAAATTACAGCTGTGGATCTCTTTCCGGAATTTTTGGATATACTGGAGCACAATGCCCAAAAGGAGGGGCTGCAGGGCCACATCAAAACAGTTGCTGGTTCTATGGATTCCCTGAATTTTGAAGACGAGTCCCTGGATCTGATATGGTCGGAAGGGGCCATATATAATATAGGGTTTGAGCGTGGCATAAAACTATGGCGGCGCTATCTGAAGCCGCAGGGGTATTTATGCGTCAGCGAAATAACCTGGATTTCTGATTCAAGGCCCCGCAAAATCCAGGAGTTCTGGAAGACTGAGTATCCTGAGATCGACCGGGCCTCGAATAAAATCAATGTTCTGGAAAAAAATGGATACACGCTTGTGGGCTACTTCATCCTTCCACAAGAAAGCTGGGTCCGGAATTACTACCAACCGCTGGAGGAGCGGTTTGGGGAGTTCCTGGACAGGCACGGCCATTCAGAAGCGGCCATGCGGGTCATAGCCTCACACAGGGAGGAGATCAGCCTTTACCATACCTTCAAGACCTATTACAGCTACGGGTTTTATATTGCGAAGAAGGCTTAGGCAAACCGCTTATGCTTCCTGCCTGTCAAAAGTCTTATTAAATTTGGGGTCCGGAGCGATCCGCAATTAGAATCCAGCATCCTGAGCTATAAAATGATCCCTTCCCACCTGATCCGAGGCGTTATTTTTGTTCTGGCAGCCCTATCCGCCATGGCAGGTACGGCCCAGGAATACATGGGCTGGGAGGGACCCCCTTCCCTTCGAATATCCGGGTTTATCGATGTTTTCTACGTCTATGACTTTAACCGACCTCCCGGGGATTTCCGGCAGGAGTTTTTGTTTAACCACAACCGCCATAACGAGTTCAACCTGAACCTCGGCCTG
>CAZUZE010000033.1:0-4082 GCA_964624565.1 uncultured Robiginitalea sp. | reverse complement strand
GGAGTTTTTGTTTAACCACAACCGCCATAACGAGTTCAACCTGAACCTCGGCCTGGTGGGCCTGCAGCTGGATCACTCAAAATACCGGGCAAAACTGACCCTGCAGGCCGGGACCTATGCCAATGACAATTACGCCTCAGAGCCCGGCGTGCTGAAAAACATCTTCGAGGCCTGGGCCGGGGTATCCCTGAACCGGGACAACACCCTATGGGTGGACGCTGGCATCCTTCCTTCCCATATCGGGTTCGAAAGTGCCATTTCAACAGAGAACTTTACCCTGACACGATCCCTTTCAGCTGAAAACAGTCCTTATTTCCTCACGGGTGCCCGTCTGTCCTATACCCCAGATCCGCACTGGTCGTTTGCAGGGCTGGTGGTCAACGGCTGGCAGCGAATCCGGAAGGTGTCAGGGAATTCGCTCCTATCATTCGGCACCCAGGTTCTCTACGCGCCTTCAGGGAATTTCCAGCTAAACTGGAGCACTTTCTCAGGCACGGATGATCCGGACAGTGAACGGCGCATGCGCTACTTCAGCAACCTTTTCGGGCGCTTCCAGATCGATGAGCGCTTCTGGGTCCTTGCCGGATACGACATGGGCCTGCAGCAGGAGCGCAAGGGGAGCAGCCGATATGACCTTTGGCTCACTCCCACGATCATCGGGCAGTACACGCTTCACAAGCACTGGCAGACAGCCGTCCGTATCGAGTATTATCAGGATCCTGGCGGGGTCATCATCCAGACCGATGCCCCGGATGGGTTCCGGTCCCTGGGGTTTTCCCTGAATGCAGACTACATTCCCGCTCCCGGTGTCAAGGGCCGTTTGGAAGCGCGGTGGCTCCGGAGCCACGACCCCATCTTCCGGGCCGAAGGCGGTATGGAAGACCAAAATATCTTTGTAGGGGCTTCCCTGGCGGTGGAGTTTGGGGCATTTCTCGGATCGAGGCCTGACAATTAGAGATGAGCCAGGCTTGCAGGGTGCCTCCAAAACCCTTTATCCGTCAAACTCCGAGGTAAAGTAGAATCGGACGGTTGGGTATTTCTGCTGTGTCATCTGAAGGGAAAACGCAGAATCCGCCAGAAAAACAAGTTGCCCACGTTTATCGCGGGCCAGAAACTTCTGCTTCACCCTGAGAAACTCCTGGAACTCCTCATTTGAAGGGTCCAGGGGCGCGACCCAGCAGGCTTTGTGCACCGGAAAAGGTTCATAGGTGCACCTTGCCCCGTATTCGTGTTCCAGGCGGTACTGAATGACTTCGTATTGCAGCGCCCCGACCGTCCCGATTACCTGCCTGCCATTCAGTTCGAGGGTAAACAACTGGGCAACCCCTTCGTCCATGAGCTGGTCAACGCCCTTGGCAAGTTGTTTTGACTTCATGGGGTCAGCGTTGTTGATATACCTGAAATGTTCGGGCGAAAAGGAGGGAATCCCTTTATAATGGAGGACTTCGCCCTCGGTCAGGGTGTCCCCGATCTTAAAATTGCCCGTATCGTGGAGGCCCACGATATCTCCTGGAAAGGACTGGTCAATGATTGCTTTTTTTTCCGCAAAAAACGCATTGGGACTGGAAAATTTCAGCGACTTTCCAAGCCGTACATGCAGGTAGGGCTTGTTGCGCTCAAAGGTGCCGGAGACAATTTTCACAAAGGCGAGGCGGTCCCGGTGTTTGGGGTCCATATTGGCGTGAATTTTGAAAACAAAGCCGGTCATTTGCGGTTCATCCGCCGCAACCAGGCGCTCCTCGGCCTTTTTGGCCCTTGGGGTCGGTGCGATTTCAATAAAGCAGTCGAGCAGTTCCCGAACGCCGAAATTGTTCAGGGCAGAGCCAAAAAATACGGGTTGCTGGCTTCCGGCGAGATAGGCTTCCCGGTCAAAAGGGGGATAGACCCCTTCGACCAGTTCGAGGTGTTCCCGCAGGTCCTGGGCCGACCTGGAACCAATAAATTGCTCCAATTCCGGGCTGTTGACGTCGTCAATGGCGAGGGTCTCCCCGACGTGTTGTTTATTTTCACCCTGAAAAAGGAGGATGTTCTGCTGATAGATGTTGTAGATCCCCTTAAAATCGTATCCCATGCCGATGGGAAAACTAAGGGGGGTCACCTGCAGCCCCAGTTTTTGTTCCACCTCATCCATCAGGTCAAAGGCATCCTTTCCTTCCCGGTCCAGTTTATTGATAAAAACGATCATGGGGATGTTGCGCATCCGGCAAACTTCCACCAGCTTTTCTGTTTGCTCCTCCACCCCTTTGGCGACGTCGATGACCACAATCACGCTGTCCACCGCCGTGAGCGTCCGGAAAGTGTCCTCTGCGAAATCCTTGTGCCCAGGGGTGTCCAGGATGTTGATTTTCTTGTCCTTATAATAAAAGGCAAGAACGGATGTGGCCACGGAAATCCCTCGCTGGCGTTCGATTTCCATGAAATCACTGGTCGCCCCTTTTTTGATCTTGTTGCTTTTTACCGCACCGGCCTCCTGAATGGCACCACCGAAAAGCAGGAGCTTTTCCGTTAAGGTTGTCTTTCCCGCATCGGGATGGGAAATGATCCCAAAAGTCCTGCGTTTCTGGATTTCCTGTTTAAAATTCACTGGGAAAAATTTGCGCAAAAGTACCAAAAATTGAGGGATAAGGCGTGTAGGCCATATCAAAATAAAACATCAGAAAATTCTACTTATATTGTAGTAATCTTTGGCAGAGCCGGGGCTTATCGACAAACGGACGTATTTTTCGCCCGATGGATTTTTCAGGGAGTTGGAACTGTGCCCATTTTATCGATAAACGGCCGTCCGGTGGCGCATTAGGGGTTATTTGTCGATTTATCAAGTCTTTGAAAGATTTGTTCATATTTAAAATTGTAATCCATTGGCTACAAGTATTATCAGGAGTAATTTGCACCCTGGAATTTGCCTTCCCCCGGGGTAAGTTTAAGAAACCAGCAGAATTCTGTGGTATCGCGTTACCTTAATCGGCCATGTATGAAACAACTTTACAACCTTCTTAAAGCGGGCAATCTGAAAATCATTTTTTCGGCCCTTTTGCTCCTTGTCTTCTTAGACGCCCGGGCTGTACAAACAGAAATACCTTTCCCTACTCCGGCCAACAATAACTTGGATACCGATGGGGACGGAGTGGTCAATTCAGTAGATTTGGATGATGACAATGACGGTATACTGGATAGTGCCGAAGATCCGGATGCGGATGGTGATGGAGACCCCGCTACAAATCCTCTGGACTCAGACGGGGACGGGGTTCCCAATTATTTGGATATCGATTCCGACAACGATGGCATCCTGGATAATATTGAAGGACAAAGCAGTACGTCATATGTCCAACCTTCCGGTTCAGACAGCAATGGAAACGGACTCGATGATGCCTACGAAGGATCTTTTGGATTTGGGATAAACCCGGTTAACACCGACGCTAACTCTGGCGGGAGGGGCCGCATCCCTGATTATTTGGACATTGATTCCGATATAGACGGGATCAGGGATAATATTGAAGCCCAGTCGTATGCCAACTTTATTCCCCCATCAGGCCTGGACACCAATGGCAACGGACTCGATGATGCGTATGAAGGTGCAGGCGGGCTGGGGATTATCCCTGTCAATTCAGATGACGACCCTTTTCCTGATTACAGGGATTTCGATTCAGATGGAGATGGTATTAAAGATAAGGTGGAGGCACAAACCTCACCCGGCTATGTCGGCCCAATAGGCGACAGGAATGAGAATGATGTGGACGATGCTTATGAAGACGGGCTGAATCCTGTCGATTCCGATGGGGATGGCATCCCTGACTATCGGGATATTGATTCAGACAACGATGGCATCCGGGACAACGTGGAAAGCCAGAATACCAATACTTACAGGCCACCATCCGGCATTGATGCCAATCAAAACGGGATGGATGATACCTATAATAATGGCTTGAACCCGCTAGATTCTGACGGAGATAGTGTTCCTGATTTTCGCGACATCGATTCGGATGACGACGGCATCCCAGACAATGTGGAGGCACAGACTACGGACGGTTACATCCCCCCGAGCGGCAATGACAGTGATGGGGACGGCCTTGACGATGCCTATG
>CAZUZE010000032.1:0-14608 GCA_964624565.1 uncultured Robiginitalea sp. | reverse complement strand
ATGCCGTGTGTGCTGGCAAAATCCTCGGCGGCAATCAGCTCGATCCCATTGATTTGCCGCTGTTCCTCGGCTTGAATTAATTCGAATATCTCCAGGTCTCTTTCCATGAAATACGGGGTTTTTTGATCGGGTAAAAGTACAAATTGAGTCGGGTTAAACCAGATAAAATAATATCTTTGAAAAGGAATTTATCAAACACCAATTAACATTTATCCATGCCCATCAAAGCCAATGACCCGAGCCGTATTTCGTGGCTTCCAGTCCCAAAAGATTCCGATTTTCCGATTCAGAATATCCCTTTTGGCGTATTCCTGACCCGGGATGACGTAATTACCATAGGTACGCGGATCGGGGACACGGCAATCGACCTTGAGGCCCTTCACCAGCTGGGCTACCAGAGGGATATCCCGCTTACGGACGATATTTTCCTGCAGGATACCCTCAACGATTTTATTTCAGACGGGAAAAAAACATGGAGGGCAGTCCGCAACCGCATCGCTGAGATTTTCGATATTCAGAATAAGGAATTGCAGCAGCGCGAGGACCACAAGAATATCATCCTTTTTTCGCTGGACGAAATCGAAATGCAGTTGCCCGTTCAGATCGGGGATTATACGGATTTCTATTCCAGCCGGGAACACGCCACCAACGTGGGGAAGATGTTCCGGGATCCGGAAAACGCCCTGCTGCCGAACTGGCTTCACATTCCGGTGGGGTACCACGGTCGCAGCTCGACCATTGTCCCGAGCGGCACCCCCATCCGCCGGCCCTACGGACAAACCCTGCCCAAGGACTCGAAAAGCCCGGTCTTCGGCCCATCGAAGCGGGTCGATTTTGAGCTTGAAATGGCTTTTATCACCACGGACGCCAACAAACTGGGGGAACCCATCCCCATCCGGGATGCCGAGGAATACATCTTTGGCCTGGTGCTGTTCAATGACTGGAGCGCACGGGATATACAGAAATGGGAATACGTGCCCCTGGGGCCTTTCCTCGGGAAGAATTTTGCCTCTTCCATCTCCCCGTGGATTGTCACCCTCGATGCCCTGGAACCCTTCCGGGTAGCGAGCCCCGCACAGGAGCCCAGCCCGTTTCCCTACCTGAAACAGAAGGGCCCGGGCAGTTTTGACATACACCTCGAAGTGGACCTGATCCCTGAAAACGGGGAACCCAACACCATCTGCCGTTCCAATTTTCGCTATATGTACTGGACCATGGCGCAACAGCTGGCCCACCACACCGTAAACGGGTGCAAGATCAATAGCGGGGATATGATGGGGAGCGGGACGATATCGGGCCCCACCGAGGACTCCTATGGCTCCATGCTGGAACTGGCGTGGATGGGGTCCAAACCCCTTTCCTTAAAAGGGGGGCAGACCCGAACCTTTATCGACGACATGGATACCGTTGTTTTGAAGGGATATTGCCTTAAGAAAGGCCTGCGCATCGGTTTTGGCGAGGTGCGCACCCAGCTCCTCCCCCCGATTCCATCGGATACCTTTGGTTCCTGACCGATCATCCAGTTCCCGCGGAATATACTAACCCGGCCCAATTTTCGTTCTGGTTTTGTCTGGTTTTTGGCATAACTCTTGGAACATGCCTGTAAATACTAACAAAACCACCATGAAACGAACTATACTTTTAGGGATGCTCCTGGCCGTGCTTTATTCCTGCGGGGGCGTCAAAAAGACCCAGGAAGCCCTCAATACCGGGAATTACCTGCAGGCGATCAACACCTCAGTTGCCGAACTGGCGGAAAATAAAACGAGGAAGAACAAACAGTCCTATGTCCTTTTGCTCGAAGAGGCCTATGACAAATACCTCGAATTCGAGGAACAGCAGATCAGCTTTTTGAAGAAAGACGGGAACCCGGCCCATCTGGAGGAGATCTACAAACGGTACAGCGAGATGCGCGGGGTGCAGAACCGCATCCGTCCCCTCCTCCCCCTGCCTGTTTATGACGAAAACAGGGAAGCGCAGTTTCGCTTCCCAAATTATGACAGCGAATTACTGGCCGTTCAGGAATCCCTGTCTTCCTACCTGTATGAGAATGCGTCCCGGTTGCTCAGCGGGGCGACACAAAAATGGGAGTTCCGGAAAGCTTACGAGGATTTTCAATACCTCAACGAGATCAACCCAGGGTATGCCGATACGCGCAAACAGATGGAATGGGCCTATCAGAACGGCCTGGATTACGTCAAAGTCCGCATGATAAATGACACCCAGCAGATCATCCCGGAACGCCTGGAAGCCGACTTGCTGAATTTCAACACCTTCGGCCTTGACAACCTCTGGACAGCCTACCACACAAACCCCCTGGATGAGATCGAATACGACTATGAAATGCAGCTGGCTTTCCGCGACATCCTGATCTCCCCCGAACAGGTATCGGAGCGGATGGTGATCAAGGAACGCCAGATTAAGGACGGAACCCGGGACCTGCTCGACGCCGACGGCAACGTGGTGAGGGACAGCCTTGGAAACCGCATCGAAGTGGACCGCCTCAGGACGGTAAAGTGCAACTACTATGAATTCACCCAGCAGAAAATGGCCCAGGTGGTCGGCAATGTAAATTTCATAGACCTCCGAACGCGCCAGCCGCTAAACTCCTACCCCATAACCAGCCAGTTCCAGTTTCAGCACATCTATGCAAACTACGACGGTGACAGGCGTGCCCTGGACAATGAACTGGTCGCCCGTCTCGGACTCGCCGCAGTACCGTTCCCCACAGATGAGGAAATGGTCTACAGTGCCGGGGAGGACCTGAAACTGCGACTGAAAAACATTTTGCAAAACCAGCGCTTCCGTTAATCACAGGGGCTTACCCCAAAAAAGGAATGCAACCCGGCTCAGGCCGGGTTTTTTAGTATGTCATCCGGCTGAATGGAACCGATCTGGCTGTGGGAGGCGTGCATCAGGACGCCGTTTTTGCCCAAAACGAGGATCTGAGGCGACTGATGGGATATCCCGTAACGCCCGGCGAGTTCGTTGGATAAGGCCCGGTAACGAATCAGGTCCAAAAGGTAGAAATCCACCCTGTCGGCGGTTCCCTCCCATTGCTTTTCAAACCTCCTGAGCATCATGCCGGACAGGCCGCAGGAGGTAGAGTGCTTGAATACCACCTGTGGCTTTTCGGCCCGCACCCCATCGATAAGGTCCAGATCTGCAGCTGCCGTAATGGGGACCCAGGGAAAACCCGCCTCCCCTTCCTGGCCCGTACCTTCGGGCAACCCGAAAAGCGATTTAAACAGCTTCATAACCTTCCGGGATGCTGCCTATATGGCGTATTATTTTTGAGAATACCTGTCATAATGTCGGCTGTAATGCAATGGTAAGGTTCTTGCCATACCACTGGCAAAAAGAGACTCTAAAGATAGAAATTATGAACATAAATAACTTTACCATAAAATCCCAGGAAGCGATTCAGCAGGCGCAGCAACTGGCGCAGGAACTGGGGCACCAGCAAGTGGAAAACGAACACCTGTACAAGGCGATTTCACTGACAGATGAAAACGTCCTTCCCTTCCTGCTGAAAAAACTGAACGCCAATGAAGCGCTTATCGGACAAATCCTGGATAAAGAACTGGAGCGGTTTCCCAAAGTCTCCGGCGGGAACCTCATGTTCTCCAGTGAAGCGGGAAAAACACTGAACCAGGCGGCCATCATCGCCAAAAATTCGGGGGATGAATTCGTCTCTGTGGAACACCTGATCCTTGCGATTTTCAATTCGAAAAGCAACATTGCCCGTATCCTCAAGGACCAGGGCATCACGGAAAAGGACCTCAAAGCCAGTATCGAAGCCCTCAGAAAAGGGGGCAAAGTCACCTCCCAGAGCGCTGAAGACACCTACAACGCCCTGGACAAATACGCGAGAAACCTCAATAAACTGGCCGACAGCGGCAAACTGGACCCGGTCATTGGCCGGGATGAGGAAATCCGCAGGATCCTGCAGATCCTCTCCCGAAGGACAAAAAACAACCCCATGCTCGTAGGCGAACCCGGCACGGGAAAAACAGCCATTGCCGAAGGCCTCGCCCACAGGATTATCCAGGGGGATGTCCCTGAAAACCTCAAGGACAAGGTGATCTATTCCCTGGACATGGGGGCGCTCATCGCAGGGGCAAAGTACAAGGGAGAATTTGAGGAACGGCTGAAGTCCGTCATCAAGGAAGTTACCGGCTCGGAAGGGAACATCGTGCTGTTTATCGACGAGATCCATACCCTGGTAGGCGCCGGCGGCGGCGAAGGGGCCATGGATGCCGCCAACATCCTCAAACCGGCCCTCGCCCGTGGGGAATTGCGGGCAATCGGGGCAACCACCCTGGACGAATACCAGAAATACTTTGAAAAAGACAAAGCCCTGGAAAGGCGTTTCCAGAAAATAACCGTGGACGAGCCCGATACCGAAAGCGCAATCTCGATCCTCAGGGGACTCAAGGAGAAATACGAAACACACCACAAGGTACAGATCAAGGACGAAGCCGTCCTGGCGGCTGTGGAGCTGTCCCAGCGCTACATCACCAACCGGTTCCTGCCGGACAAGGCGATCGACCTGATGGATGAGGCGGCCTCAAAACTCAGGATGGAAATCAACTCCAAGCCCGAGGAACTGGACGTTCTCGATCGGAAAATCATGCAGCTGGAAATAGAGATCGAAGCGATCAAGCGGGAAAATGACCCTGCCAAGCTGAGTGTCCTCAATGGGGAACTGGCCAACCT
Source organism: uncultured Robiginitalea sp. (assembly GCA_964624565.1). Classification (GTDB taxonomy): domain Bacteria; phylum Bacteroidota; class Bacteroidia; order Flavobacteriales; family Flavobacteriaceae; genus Robiginitalea. Next base: position 9,889 of record CAZUZE010000032.1, on the reverse strand, counting down.
CAAAGAAGAGAGGGCCTCCATTTTTGCCCAGTGGGAACAGGAAAAAGGTGTCGTGGACGCCATACAGAAAACCAAGCAGGAGATCGAGGATTACAAACAGGAGGCGGAACGTGCCGAGCGGAACGGGGATTACGGAAAAGTCGCCGAGTTGCGTTACGGGAAAATCAAAGACGCCCAGTCCAAACTCGAATCCCTGCAACAGGAGCTGGCTGAACAACAGGCCACAGGTACCCTGATCAAGGAAGAGGTTACTGCAGAGGACATTGCAGAGGTCGTGGCCAAATGGACGGGGATCCCCGTAACCAAAATGCTGCAAAGCGATCGCGAAAAACTCCTCGCCCTCGAAGACGTCCTACACAAAAGGGTCATCGGGCAGGAAGAAGCGATCAACGCCGTATCAGACGCGATCCGAAGAAGCCGTGCCGGCCTCCACGACCCGAAAAAGCCCATTGGTTCCTTCCTCTTCCTTGGGACCACTGGGGTGGGCAAGACAGAGCTCGCCAAGACCCTGGCTGCCTACCTGTTCGATGATGAAAACGCCATGACACGGATTGATATGAGCGAGTATCAGGAGCGGCATGCCGTAAGCCGTCTGGTCGGGGCCCCTCCCGGATACGTCGGTTATGACGAAGGAGGCCAGCTCACCGAGGCGGTCCGGCGGAAGCCGTACTCTGTGGTTTTGCTCGATGAAATCGAAAAGGCACACCCGGACACCTTCAACATCCTCCTGCAGGTCCTCGATGAGGGCCGCCTGACGGACAACAAGGGAAGGATTGCCGATTTCAAGAACACGATAATCATAATGACCAGCAATATAGGGAGCCACATCATACAGGAAAAATTCGATGAATACCCGGATATGGAAACGGCTTCCGAAATTGCCCGCGATGGCGTGATGGAGCTGTTGCGCAAGACCATCCGGCCCGAATTCCTCAACCGGATCGACGATATCATTATGTTCACGCCCCTTAACAGGGATGATATCAAACAGGTGGTGCGCCTGCAGCTGGAACAACTCAAAAAGATGCTCGCAGAACAACATATCACCATCGATGCAACGGAAGAAGCGGTGGCCTATCTGGCCGAAAAGGGATTTGACCCCCAATACGGGGCGCGCCCGATTAAGCGGACCATTCAGCGGGAAGTGCTCAACAACCTTTCGAGGGAAATCCTCAAGGGAACCATCCACCCTGAGAGTATCGTCCTGATTGACAGTTTCGAGGATACCCTGGTATTCCGAAACGAGAATGAGCTCGTAAAGTAAACTGCTTCAAGGTGTGAGGCCAACCCCCGGATCCCAACGGATTCCGGGGGTTTTTTTTTGAGTTGCATTATACCGTGCAGTATCCTATTTTTATGTGCTGACTAAACCAACCCCACCATGAGTACGAAAGCCGAGCGGACCACTGCCTATATCATTGAAACTGTCGCCCCTATATTTAACCGGCAGGGGTACGTCGGAACCAGCATGAGCGACCTGACGGAGGCCACGGGCCTGACCAAGGGAGCCCTCTACGGAAATTTTGAGAACAAAGACGACCTCGCCCTCTCCGCCTTTCAGTACAACAGCAACCGTCTCTTAGCTGCCCTGGACGAAGTCCTTGCCAGGGGAGGGACTGCCATGGACAAACTTATGAGCCTCACGGCCTTCTACAAGAAGTACGATGTGTTCACCCAGCCCCTGGGGGGCTGCCCAATCCTCAATACGGGGGTGGATAGCCAGTACAACCACAGGGTTTTAGGTGCGGCCACGCGGGAGGCCATCCGAATTATTGAAGGCAAAATAGCCCTGGTTTTGGAGGAAGGCGTAAACAAGGGCGAAATGAAATTGCCCGTCCCCCCCCTGCAGTTTGCGAAGCAGTTCTTCACGATGATCATGGGGGCCATTTCTATGGCGACCATTACGGGCGACCGGAAATACCTCTACAATACCATGGTCTACCTCGAGGTCCTGGTGCAGAAAGAAATCAAAAAATAAAAGTTTTTACGGGCCTACCGTATCCGCAGGATCCACAAATCTCCCTGGTACTGACCCCCGAATTTGCTGTCGCGGGCCCTTCGTGCTTCGTCAATGCTGTTGTACCGCTGCAGGTAGACATAGTTGAATTTGTTCGCGCTGCGGTAGAAAGACTTAGGCTCCAGTCCGCGATCGCCCAGTTGCTTCATAAAGCTATCGTAGTACTTTTTGGTCCCGAAGACATTCGCTATCAGGTAGAATCCGGGTTGCAGGCCCTCTTCTGCGACTTCCTGGTATTTCTCGCCCTTTTCGGGGACTACTTTTTCGTTAAGGGCCAAAGCGGCGGCTTCTGCCCTGGAGATGGAATCACGGGTGCGCTGCAGCGCGAGTTCCTGCTCCCTGGCAACGGCATCCAGAGAGTCCCTCTTTCGGGCAGCTTCGGCAATGGCCCGTTCCTGTGCCTCTACTTCAGCAGCGAGGGCTGCCTCTTCTTCGGCCTGTTTTTTCGCCTTTTTCGACAGGTCCTCCACATCTTCCTCCTGCGGCTTATCCGATTTGCGCGGTCCGAAGGAGAAGGCCATCACTACCTCATAGCTGGTATCGCCCCCAACCGGGTTTTCGTTGGACCCGAATTCCATCAAGGCCCCGATAGCCACCATCTGGAAAAGCCTCACGCCGGCACCGACGGATGCCCCGTAAAAACTGTTGTACCCGGCCTGTGCCCAGTAAGAGGGTGCAGACCAAAGGGCCGTCAGCCCCATTTGGTTGTCATACCCGGGGACACGCCTGTAGTAGGCAAGGGGTTGGAGGGTGGTCGGTGCCCCGGACGCATTCTCCAGGACCGGAAAGGCATACCGCGCCATAACGGTAAAAATCTTTTCGTCTGAGCTAGTAACTGCCCCGTTTTCCGTGAAGTTGTAATCCAGCATATTCTCCGATACGACCCCTACGGCAAAGTCGCGGATCTGCAGCTCGAGGCCCGGCATGACCTGGAATACAAAATCGTTGACCTCGTCCTGGCCAGGCAGGATGGGCTCCCCGGGGATCAGCCGGTCATCGAAGAGCTCTTGTTGGTAGCCAAATACATTGACCCCCAGGGCAAGGCTGAAATCCCCCCCCAGGGAAATATTGTAGGCAAAATTGAGCATCCCGCCCGTCTGTTGGTACAGTCCCGTGCTGTGCTGGAAAAACCCCGCCCCATAGGACAATTTCTCCTGGCTCCTGAGGTAACTGACATACAGGGTGGTCGGGTCGGCATCGATTCCCTGCCATTGCCAGCGGGACCAGAGCGCCACCTGGTTTTCGTAATCCTGTCGGAGGGAAAATACCGGGTTGAAGAAATTGGAGTTGAATTCCGTAAGGTTGTGCTGCCTGAAATCCGGGGGCAACTGCAGGCTCTGTGAAAATACGGCGTAACCGATCATCAAAATCAACCCTGTAACAGATTTCCGAACCATCAGCCCCTATTTCAAAATATGAAGGTGAATATGCTATATTTGCTTCCGCGTACCCGTGAAGAGCGAATCTCAAATGTACGGAAACCTTCTAATTATGAAAATTTTTCCCTACCTATTTTTAGGAATTTGCCTGTTAACGTTTTGGGGTTGCAAGGAATCAGCATCCGAGACCGTCCCGGAAGCGTCCCCGGTCATTTCGACATATTACCTGATCCGGCATGCGGAAAAAGACCGTTCGAATCCCGATGACAAAGACCCCGAACTCAGCCAGCGCGGGTTGGGAAGGGCAATGCACTGGGCTGAAATCTTCGATGACATCCGCTTTGATGCCATATACTCCACCAACTTTGCCCGCACGACGATGACGGCAGCCCCGACGGCAGTCAAGAAGGACATTGAGGTTACCTATTACGATCCCCAAATGCTGGGTATTGAGTCCTTTAAAGCGGAAAACCTGGGCAAAAATGTGCTGATCGTCGGGCACAGCAACTCCACCCCGGAGTTGGTCAACCGGTTGACAGGGACGGACGCCTATTCCGCCATGGAGGATACGGACAACGGGAGCCTTTTCATAGTAACACTCTCGGGATCTGAGAGTTCAGTTGTCCGGTTGCACTTTAATTGTAACTGCCCGGAGTAACCTCGACCTGCTCCAGCTCGATCAGGGAAAGCCGCTGGAGCTGATCCGCCAGGTATAGCGAATCCAGTTTGGATACGGGCAGGGGCCCGTCATATTTGTAGTTCTCATAATCCACAAAGCGAATCCCCCCTACCCTTCGGGGATTGAAGGCCTTCCGGAACCGCTTCCCCCCCCCGTTGGTATGGTACTCATAGGCCAGGAAGTCCGGCACATGGGTCCGGGTGTTGAACCAGTAGACGAACACATCCTCATAATCGGTGCCCCCGCCTTCCTGGTCAAAAGTGACTTGCACCTTATGGTACTCAAAATCCCCGATTTTCTTCTTCCCGAGGTAGGTTTTGTTTACAGCCGCATCATTGAGCCCGTAGGGCAGGTAGGCGAAGTAATGCACGGAATTCACCGACTCTGAGAGGGCCTGCCTCGCAGTATCTGCCAAAACCCGGGGTTGGCCATCAACTTTCCTTTCAAAGGAAGTCCCGGACAGGATGTCCTCGATCCTCGAGGTGTCGGTCTGCGTGATCCGCACCAGGACCCGGGTCCCGGACCTGCGGAAGGCCGTGTATTCACGGTCCCGGAACCGGAAACTGATTTGGCTGGTCCGGTAGCGGTCCCCGCCCGAGGCCTCAATGGCCTTGTCCACGATCTGCTGGGGGTCCGGGGTTGTTTCCTTCTCCCGGCAACCCAAAGCAAGGCAAACCAGTACTACAAACAGCAATCGGTTCATCGTGTCGAATTTTGAATTACAAAGGTGCTATTTTCCGGCGAATTACGACAGGGCTGCCTTTCGGGCTGAACGATGCTCTAATTTTGTGCTACTTTTGCCCCAATGGATAAACGGATCAACATTAAGAACAAACGCGCCCGGTTTGACTATGAGTTCCTCGATACCTACGTGGCCGGGTTGGTCCTTTCCGGCACGGAGATCAAGTCCATCCGGGAGGGCAAGGCCTCCATTGCGGAGAGTTTCTGCGAGTTCAACGACCGGGGCGAGCTCTTTGTGATCAACATGCAGGTGGACCCCTACAGCCACGGCTCCCATTACAACCACCAGCCCAAGGCCTCAAGGAAACTGCTCCTTCAGAAACAGGAACTGCGCAAACTCGGCAAGGCGGTCAAGACCAGCGGGAATACCATAGTACCCCTGAACCTTTTCATCAATGAGCGGGGGCTCGCGAAGATGAAAATTGCCCTTGCGCGGGGCAAAAAAGAATACGACAAGCGGGAGACCATCAGGGACCGCGATACCAAAAGGCAGCTGGACCGGGTTAAGAAGCAATTCAACAAATAAGCAGCGGCTAGTTTTTATCCTCCAGCAACGGGACAAACCGGAACGTGCCGCATTCCTTCCTTTCGAATTCCTTTTCCGAGGTGCGTGTAATAAGCATCATGGTCTGATCCTCCTCCCCTACCGGGATGACCAGCCTGCCCCCTATCCTGAGCTGTGAGAGGAGCGCTTTGGGGATGCGGGGTGCCCCGGCCGTTACGAGGATCCCGTCAAAAGGGGCCTCCTGGGGCATCCCCTTGTAGCCGTCGCCGAAAACAAACCGTTTGGGGCGGTACCCCATCTTTTCGAAAAACAGGAGCGTTTTCTTAAAGAGGCTGAGCTGGCGCTCCACGGTATATACTTTCGCCTTTAATTTAAGCAATACAGCTGTCTGGTACCCGCTTCCGGTCCCGATCTCGAGGACCTTGTCCCCGGGGCTGATTTGCAGGAGCTCCGTTTGGAACGCTACCGTATAGGGTTGGGAAATCGTCTGGCCTGCCGCAATGGGAAAGGCCTTGTCCTGATAGGCGTGGTCCTCAAAGCCGCTGTCCATGAACAAATGGCGCGGGATGGCCCGGATGGCATCAAGGACGGCGGCATCCCTGATCCCCTTGGAGACAAGTACCTCTGCCAGCTGGTTGCGTTTTCCCTTGTGCCTTAGCGTGTCTTTCAAGCTGAAGTTTTGTACGAATTTAGAAATTCCACGGTATTCTGAAACCTATTTCTCTGATTTGGATGGGCAAAAGGTACGGGCAAGCCGGGCTCCCATATTTCCAAAACAAGGGAAGTCTGTCATTTCTGAGGGGAACTCACAAACTATCATTATTTTTGACAAAACACCAATCCACATGTTAAAAGCTGGCGTTCTCGGGGCGGGCCACCTGGGTAAAATCCACCTGAGGCTCTTAAAGGAATCCCCCCGTTACGAATTAATCGGGTTTTACGACCCGGACATCATACAGGGCAAGGCGGTTTCCGAAGAATTCGGCATCCCGTACTACCAGAACATGAATGCGCTCATCGAGGCCGTGGATGTGGTGGACATAGTGACGCCCACCCTGTCGCACTACGATTGCGCCCTAAAGGCTATTCACAGGGGCAAGCACGTTTTTATTGAAAAACCGGTCACCCATACCCATGAAGAGGCCCGGGAGCTCATCGAACTCCTGCATGCCAGGGGGTTAAAAGGGCAGGTAGGCCATGTGGAGCGTTTCAATCCCGCCTTCCAGGCGGTAAAGCACCAGATCAAAGACCCGATGTTCATCGAGACCCACCGCCTGGCGGAGTTCAATCCCAGGGGCACCGACGTGCCGGTCGTACTCGACCTGATGATCCACGACATCGACATAATCCTGAGTGTGGTGGATTCAGAAGTTGCAGATATCCATGCCAGCGGCGTCTCGGTCATCAGCAATTCGCCTGATATCGCCAATGCCCGGATCGCATTTAAGAACGGCTGTGTCGCCAACCTTACCGCCAGCCGGATCTCCCTGAAAAATATGCGCAAATCCAGGTTTTTCCAGCGGGATGCCTATATCTCCGTCGACTTTTTGGAGCGCAGAGTGGAGGTCGTAAAAATGAAAGATGCCCCTGCGCACCCTGGGGAATTCGATATGGTGCTGCAAAATGCCGAGGGTGCGAAAAAACAGATCTACTTTGAAAACCCCGAAATAGTCAAGAACAATCCGATCCTCGATGAGCTCGAGGCACTGGCAACAGCCATTGAAACAAACACCACCCCGCCCGTCCCCCTCGAACAGGGGGCCCGGGCGCTTGACGTCGCCCTGAAGGTCATCGACGCCTTTGAAGCCGGAGGGGTCCGCTCATAAATAAGTTAACCACACGAAAATGACGATAGAAAACATTGCCGTTATCGGCGCCGGAACCATGGGGAATGGAATCGCCCATGTGTTTGCACAGCACGGGTATGAGGTCCGCCTGATCGATATTTCTGAAAAAAGCCTGGAAGGTGGAATGGCCACCATTCGCAAAAACCTCCAGCGCATGCTCGACAAGGGCGTGCTGGATTCGGAACGGGTGGAAGGCACCCTGGCCCGCATCACCACATTTACGGAGCTTGAAAAGGGGATCCAGGGGGTACAGCTCGTCGTGGAGGCAGCCACCGAGGACAGCGCCCTTAAAAAGAAAATCTTCCGGGACCTCGATGCCCTCTGCGGGGCTGAAACCATCCTTGCCACAAATACCTCCTCTATTTCCATTACCGAAATCGGCGCCGTCACCGCACGGCCCGATAAAGTGATCGGGATGCACTTCATGAATCCGGTCCCCATCATGAAGCTCGTCGAGGTGATACGGGGCTACAGCACCAGTGAGGAGGTCACCCGCACCATCCTGGAACTTTCACAGGATTTGGGAAAAATCCCCACCGAGGTCAACGATTACCCCGGCTTTGTCGCCAACCGAATCCTGATGCCCATGATCAACGAGGCCATAGAAACCCTCTACCACGGGGTCGCGGGGGTACGGGAGATCGACACGGTGATGAAACTGGGGATGGGCCATCCGATGGGGCCGCTGCAGCTGGCTGATTTTATTGGACTCGATATTTGCCTCTCCATTATGGAGGTCCTCTATGACGGCTTTAAGGACCCGAAGTACGCCCCCTGCCCCCTGCTGGTAAAAATGGTCATGGCGGGCAAACTGGGCGTTAAATCCGGCGAAGGCTTCTACGACTATGCCGAGTCGCGCAAAGCAGAGCATGTAGCGGCCCAATTCAGCTGATCCATGGCTGAGGTAATCCCTTTCCAGGCCACCCGCCCCGCCCCGGACAAGGTGTCCCTGGTGGTGTCGCGTTCCTACGATGACTATCGCCCGAAAGAACGACGGGCGGTGATGGCCTATAACCCGTTTTCCTTCCTGCACATCATCGACCCGGGATTTAAATTTCACCGGGATGTCAGGGGATCCCGGCGCTTCAGCATGGTGCGCAACCGGTATCTAGAGTTCCTGGAAGAAGGGATCCTCATCCGGGAAAAAAAGCCCTCCTATTACCTGTACAGGACCCGGCAGGAGGGCTATTCCACCTATGGCGTATTCTGTGCCACCACCACGGAGGATTACCGCACCGACGTCATCCGGAAGCACGAAGAGACCCTGAGGGTCCGGGAAACCCTCTTTGCCGATTACCTGCAGACGGTCAAATTCAACGCCGAGCCCGTGCTGCTCACCTATCCGGACCAGCCCGCCCTCGACGCCCTCTTCCAGGAAATAATGAATGGGGACCCCGAATATTTTTTTACCACCACAGACGGGGTTACGCACCAGCTTTGGGTGGTTTCGGACCCGGACTATATTTCCGGGATCCGGCAGGGGTTTGAAGCCGTAAAAACACTGTACATTGCAGACGGCCACCACCGAAGCGCATCCTCAGACCTGCTGGCCCGCAGGATACAGCACCTCGGGGGCCCGTCTTCCGATGGAGGGGCCTACGGCTCCTTCATGAGTTACCTGATACCCGAGTCACAGCTCCGGATCCGCCCGTTCAGCCGGCTGATCACAGGGGTAGCAGACCGCGAACCGGATGAAATCCTCATTGGCCTGGACCGGTATTTCCGGATTCATGAAAAAGGTGTGATGCCCTTTGAACCGACGGAAAAACACCAGTTTTCAATGTATTTGCGGGGTGAATTCTACGACCTGAAGCTCCGCAAACACGCCTATACCTTTACCGACCCCCTGAGTTCCCTCGATGCCCAGATCCTTTATGAAACCGCCTTAAAGCCCCTGTTCGGCGTGGATGACCTCCGGCACGATCCGCGGATCCAGTATATTTGTGCACCGCAAAATGCCCACCGGATGAAAAAACTGGTCGATAAGGGAGGCTTCGACATCGCCTTTGGGATGACCCCGGTAGATGTGGGGGAGCTAAAAGCCATCGCGGATGCCGGGCTCAGGATGCCCCCGAAGAGCACTTTTATAGAACCCAAACTCCCAAGCGGGCTCACCATTTACGATTTTCAAAACCCCGATTCATGAGCATTGCAAAACGCCTTAACGACATAAAAAGCACCCTTCCCCCCGGCGTGACCCTGGTGGCGGTTTCCAAAACCAAGAGCGAAGATGAGATCATGGAAGCCTATCGCGCCGGACAGCGCATTTTCGGGGAGAACAAGGTGCAGGAACTGACGGGCAAACAGGAGGCCCTCCCGAAGGACATCCAATGGCATATGATCGGCCATCTGCAGCGCAACAAAGTGAAGTATATCGCGGGGTTTGTAACGCTGATCCACGGGGTTGACAGCCTGCGCCTGTTGCGGGAAATCGACAAGCGCGGGGCGGACCAGGGGCGGGTCATCGATTGCCTGTTACAGGTGCATATCGCCAGGGAATCGACGAAATTCGGCCTCGACCAGGGCGAACTCAGCGAAGTCCTTCAGGCCTGGGATACCGGCACACTGCCGCATGTGCGCTTGTGCGGCCTGATGGGGATGGCCACCTTCACCGATGACCAGGCACAGGTCCGGGAGGAGTTCCGGTTCCTGAAATCGCTCTTTGACAAGGTGCGGGACGGCAGGGACGGCTTTGACACCCTGTCGATGGGGATGAGCGGC
>CAZUZE010000031.1:8945-14876 GCA_964624565.1 uncultured Robiginitalea sp. | reverse complement strand
TATTTCAGATCAGATAGCATGAGTACACCCAAGGAGAAAAAAAAGCCCGTCCCCCCGGCAGAAGTGTCCTACACTTTTGATGTGCCCTGGGAACAACTCCTGGAGGACGGCAGTTTTATGAAGGTATTCCTCTCGGAGGTCCTTGAGAATTACATCCAGAAGCAGCGCTGGTACGGGGGGAAGTCGAGCACCCTCAAGTACATTGAGCTCCAGGAGTACTTCCGCATTCAGCAGCGGGAAGAGGTGTACTACGGCCTGCTGCTGGAGGTGAATTTTGAGGAGGCCTTTTACCAGCACTATTTCCTCCCGATCGCCTTTGTATCCGATGAGAGCTTTGCCGAGACGGAACGGATCCTGCCGGTAACCATCAACGGGGTGGACGGGTTCATCATCGATGCCGTGAACCTGGAGGCATTCCGGAGGCTGGTCTATGAGCGCATCATCACTGCCGAGCCCAATGACACGACCCGGGTCCGGTACCATTGCAGCGATAACTTCGACCGGGCGCCTTACGAGTCCTCCCGCTTTATGGGCCTGGAGCAGAGCAACACCTCGATTATCATCAATGGTTCTTCCGTCATCAAATTCTTCAGGAGGATCTACGCGGACAAAAACCCGGATTACGAGATGAGCCGGTTCCTTTCCGAGCGAAAGGGGTTTCGCAATACTCCCGCCTACCAGGGAAGCCTCAGCATCATGGACACCGAAAACGTGAACATCACCATTGCCCTGATGCAGGAACTGGTCCCGAACCAGGGGGATGCGTGGGAATTCATGCTTCGCGAACTCAACAAGATCTTTGCAAACCTGGAGTACAAGGGGATTGCCATTGAGAGCCTGCCCCGTATCGGCCTTTTTGAACGGCTCAAGATACGGGAGGTGCCCGCGGAAATCATCGATTGGGCCGGCCTGAATGTTTTTACCAAACTCCAGAAGCTCGCCGTACGGACCGCGGAAATGCACATCGCCCTGGGCTCGGAATTCGAGGATACCTCCTTTACCCCGGAACGCTTTAACGGGGATTACGAGGTCTGGCTTAAAAACAGGCTGCTCTATATGTTCCAGAACCGGTTGAACATGGTGGAGAACAACCTGCACCGCCTCGATGGCCAGGCCCTGGAACTGGCCACGGAATTCCTGGAGCGCAAAAATGAGATCCGGAAGCGCTTTATAAAGTTCGACTGGACCAAACTCAAAGGAGAACGCCTGAGGGTCCACGGGGATTACCACCTGGGACAGATCCTGGTCGACGGGGACGACTTTTACCTCCTGGATTTTGAGGGCGAACCCGAGAGCACCATACGCGACCGGAAGGTCAAGCAGCCCCCCCTGAAGGATATTGCGGGCATTTTCAGGTCCTTCCACTACGCCATCTACGCGACGATCTTCAACAACGAAAAAGCCTATCCCTTCCCGAGGGAGGCCCTTTTCCAGGCCGGGGAAGTGCTTTTCCGCTATTTCATCGGGGTTTTCCTGGAGAAATACGTCGAACTGATACAGGAAAACAACATCAACATCGGGTACAGTGCAGAGCGCGTTTTCCTGCTCAAATACTGCATGCTCGAAAAAGCGGTCTATGAACTGGGCTACGAAATGAACTCAAGGCCGCATTGGGCGGTCATCCCCCTGGAGGGAATCCGGGCAATCATCAACGACAAAAACTAGCAACCCTATGGGCCACGTACTCCCGCATAGTGAATTTACTGATTTCGATATCGGCCTCTTCAAGGCCGGGAAACATTATCGCCTGTATGAAAAACTCGGCTCCCACCTCGTGGAGGTGGACGGGGTGAAAGGGGTGTATTTTGCGGTATGGGCCCCCTCGGCCAAGGCCGTCTCTGTGGTGGGGGATTTCAATTACTGGCTGGAAGGGGAACACCCCCTGAACGTACGCTGGGACGCAAGCGGCATCTGGGAGGGTTTTATCCCCGGTCTGGAGCAGGGTACCCTCTACAAGTACAAGATCCACTCCCACCTGGGGGATGTCAAGACGGAGAAGGCGGACCCCTTTGCCCGGTATTGCGAACACCCGCCAAAGACGGCTTCCGTGGTATGGGAGGCCCCGCACAAATGGAAGGATGGCGGCTGGATGAAAAACCGGGAGAAGCGCAACAGCCTCGACCAGCCCTTTTCGGTCTATGAGGTCCACCTGGGCTCCTGGAGGAAGGGGGCGGACAACCAGTTCCTCTCCTACCGGGACCTTGCAAAAGAACTCGTGGCCTACGTCAGGGAGATGAATTTTACCCACGTGGAATTCATGCCCGTGATGGAATACCCCTACGACCCTTCCTGGGGGTACCAGCTCACGGGATATTTCGCCCCAACTTCCCGGTTCGGGAAACCGGAGGACTTCAAATACCTGGTGGATGCACTGCACCAGAACGACATTGGCGTCATCCTGGACTGGGTGCCATCCCACTTCCCCGAAGATGCGCACGGCCTTGGCCTTTTTGACGGATCGCACCTCTACGAACACCCCGACAGCCGAAAGGGGTACCACCCGGACTGGAAGAGCCTGATCTTCAACTACGGGCGGAACGAGGTACGGGCCTTCCTGATCAGCAATGCCCTTTTCTGGCTGGAGGATTACCACATCGACGGGTTGCGGGTGGATGCCGTGGCGTCCATGCTCTACCTGGACTACTCCCGCGAAGAAGGGGAATGGGAACCCAACATATACGGGGGAAATGAGAACCTGGAGGCGATTTCCTTCCTCAAGGAACTCAATTCGGAAGTGTACCGCCACTATCCGGGGGTGCAGACCATCGCGGAGGAGTCCACTTCTTTCTCAATGGTCTCCAGGCCTGTGAGTGCGGGCGGACTCGGCTTCGGGATGAAGTGGATGATGGGCTGGATGCACGATACCCTGGAGTACTTCAAAAAGGAACCCATTTACCGCAAACACCACCAGAACGACCTCACTTTTAGCATGACCTACGCCTTTACGGAGAATTTCATGCTTCCCTTTTCCCACGATGAGGTGGTCTACGGGAAGCAATCCCTGCTGTACCGGATGCCGGGGGATGAATGGCAGCGCTTTGCAAACCTGCGCCTGCTTTTCGGCTATATGTTTACCCACCCCGGGACCAACCTCATTTTTATGGGGGGCGAATTCGGGCAGTCCTCGGAATGGAATTTCCAGCACAGCCTGGACTGGCACCTGTTGCAATACGACTTCCACAAGGGCGTGCAGCAGCTGGTCGCCGACCTCAACGCCCTCTACAGGGGCAGCCCGGCCCTGTACGAAAAACAGTTCAGCCCCGAGGGATTTCAATGGATCGACTACGGGGACTGGGAGAATTCGGTACTCACCTTTATCCGAAAGGGAAAGTTACCGAAGGACGACCTGGTCGTCGCCTGCAACTTTACGCCGGTTCCCAGGGAAGGATACCGCATTGGCGTGCCCAAATCCAGGAAAATGGAGGAGGTTTTTAACAGCGATTCCACCCAGTACGGCGGCAGCGGGATGGAAAATGGGCCAGCCAGCGTCAGCAAAACGCCATGGCACGGGTTCCAGCATTCCATAAAAGTCACCCTGCCCCCCCTGGCCGTTGTGGTTTTCCGGTAAACGGCAGCCGCAATCGTTATAGCTTTGATTTGGTCGGGGCTTATTTCGCTATTTCCTGCTTTTGTGTTTCTTTTGTCAGGTTAAAAAAAACTACCCTTAATGATCACCAACACCGAACTCGAGTTCAAAGGCAACCTGTATCCTACCCAGGTGGTGGAATACCGGAAGGATACGGATAAATACTACTTTACCAGCCAGAACGGGGTCATCCTTGAGATAACGATCCTCCGCAACAGTGCGCTCCGGTTCCGCTATGCCACAGACCACGTTTTTGAACCCGATTTTTCCTATGCCATCAGCCCGACCCACAGCCGTGGCTACGATACCATACAGGACGGTGAAACCGACACGGCCTATGTGATCAAAACTTCCAAGATCTGTGTTTTTGTCGACAAGGCGAGCCTGAGGATCCGCATAGAAGACCTCAACGGGAACGTCATCAACGAGGACGAGCTCGGATTCCACTGGGAGGAGAACTACGAATTCGGGGGAAATACCGTGAAGATGAGCAAGGTAGCCCAGGCCGGGGAATCATTTTACGGGATGGGGGACAAGGCCACGCACTCCAACCTGAAGGGGAAACGCACCCATAACTGGGTGACCGACCAGTATGCCTATTCCAAGGACCAGGATCCGCTCTACAAGGCGGTGCCGTTCTTTATCGGCCTTCACAGTGACATTGCCTACGGGGTGTTCTTTGACAATACCTTCTGTACCCATTTTGACTTTTCCCACGAGAGGCGCAACATCACCAGTTTCTGGGCCGACGGGGGTGAGATGAACTATTATTTTTTCTACGGCCCGGAAATCGGAAGGGTCGTCCGGGCCTACACCGACCTGACGGGCACCCCGGAATTGCCCCCTTTGTGGGCCCTGGGTTTCCATCAGTCCAAATGGAGCTACTACCCGGAGAGCCGGGTAAAGGAACTGGCAGGTACCTTCCGGGAGCTTCAGATCCCCTGCGATGCGATCTACCTGGACATCGATTATATGGATGGGTTCCGCTGCTTTACGTGGGACAAAAAACATTTTCCGGACCCGAAGCGGATGATTTCAGAACTCGAGCAGGACGGTTTCAAGACCGTGGTCATGATCGACCCGGGGATCAAGGTGGACCGCGACTACTGGGTGTACCAGGAGGCACTCGAAAACGACTATTTCTGCAAGCGGGCCGACGGGCCGATAATGCAGGGCAAGGTTTGGCCCGGACCCTGCAGTTTTCCCGATTTTACCAACCCGGAGGTGCGCGAGTGGTGGGCGGAGCTCTACAAGGACCTGATTCAGGATTCCGGGGTCCACGCGGTCTGGAACGACATGAACGAGCCGGCCGTGATGGAAGTGCCGAGCAAAACGGCCCCCCTGGATACGCGCCATTACTACGACGGCCACCCCTGCAGCCATCGGAAGGCCCACAATATTTACGGGATGCAGATGGTGCGCGCCACCTATGAAGGGGTCAAAAAATACGTTTTTCCCAAAAGGCCTTTTGTCATCACCCGTGCCGCGTATTCCGGGACGCAGCGGTTTTCGAGTACCTGGACCGGGGACAACGTGGCCACCTGGGAACACCTGTGGATCGCCAACGTTCAGGTTCAGCGCCTCTGCATGAGCGGGATGTCGTTTGCGGGCTCCGACATCGGCGGGTTTGCCGAGCAGCCCAACGGGGAACTCTTTGCGCGGTGGGTACAGCTGGGGATTTTCCACCCGTTTTGCCGGGTGCATTCCAGCGGGGACCACGGGGACCAGGAGCCCTGGTCCTTTGACGAGGAAGTTACCGGCATCGTGCGCAAGTTCATCGAGCTGCGCTACCAGCTGCTGCCCTACCTCTACACCATGTTCTGGAAGTACGTCAAGGAAGGGGTGCCCATGCTGAAATCCCTGGTGTACTACGACCAGCTGGACCACCAGACGCACTTCCGCACCGATGAGTTCATCTTCGGGGAACAGATCCTGGTCTGCCCGGTGCAGGAGCCAAACGCCAAAGGGAGGAGGATGTATATCCCCCGCGGGAAGTGGCACAATTACTGGACGGGGGAAGTCGTGGACGGGGGAATGGAAAAATGGGTGGCCGCCGACATCGACAAGATACCCATCTTTATCAAGGCGGGGGCCATTATCCCGAAATACCCGGTGCAGCAATACGTGGGGGAGAAACAGATCGATGAGCTCACCCTCAATGTCTATTATCTGGAAGGCACGGAACTCTCCACCGTCTATGAGGACGCCCAGGACGGGTACGACTATAAAAAGGGGGAATACAGCCTGCGCAACTTCAAACTCACCGGGAAGGGCAAGGAACTGATCATTCAGCAATTCAAGGACGGGACCTTTATCACCCCGTATTCCACCCTCCGGATCAACTT
>CAZUZE010000031.1:0-8845 GCA_964624565.1 uncultured Robiginitalea sp. | reverse complement strand
CTGAATTTTTATGAGAACAGCGACATGTTCCCCATGGCATTCTCCCAGTACGATGCATTTCTGAAGGAAAACAAGGTCGTTCGCGGGACGCCTGAAGCCCAGATGGTAACCGATGTAGGCAAACGCATCGCCCGGGCCGCGGAACTCTGGCTGAATGCCAACGGGTATTCGGGCTACCTAAAAGAGTACCAGTGGGACTACAATTTGGTGGAAGACAAAACGATCAATGCCTGGTGCATGCCCGGCGGAAAGATCGTTTTCTACACGGGCATCCTCCCCGTCTGCCAGGATGAGACCGGGATTGCCGTGGTCATGGGGCATGAAGTGGCCCACGCCCTGGCGGATCACGGCGCCCAGCGCATGAGTGCCCAGACCCTGCAGCAGATCGGCCTGGCTGCGGGAAATGTAGCCCTCCAGAAGGAAGAGGACCGGATGCTTTTCAATACGGCCTACGGGGTGGGGTCCTCGGTGGGCGTCATGCTCCCGTTCAACCGCAGCCAGGAATCGGAGGCGGACCGGATCGGGCTCAAGATCATGGCCATTGCCGGGTACGACCCGGCCCAGGCCCCGGAGCTCTGGAAGCGGATGAAGGCGCAAAACAAAGGGGGAACGCCCGAGCTCCTGAGCACCCACCCTTCGGATGACCGCAGGATCGCCGAATTGACCCAAGGGGTGCCAGAGGCCCGTGCAGAAGCCGCAAAATTTGGGGTTACCACCTTCCAGTAGGCCTGCAGCCTCCATAATTATCGTATCTTCCCCCTGAACATCCAACAGAAGGCGACCTCTGATGCCCGACTCCCTGCTTCCTAAAGGCACTAAGAAACTCCTCAACGCCTGGGCCTTTTACGACTGGTCCAACTCGGTCTACAGCCTGGTGATCGCCTCCGCCATCTTCCCCATTTTCTACGGGGCCCTCTTCCGCATGGCCGGTATTGAAAAAGTGCCGGTTTTCGGGATGGAGATTGCGCGGGCCCCCCTGATCAGCTACCTCAGCTCGGCGGCCTTTGTCTTTATCGCCCTGATTACCCCCCTGATTTCGGGCATTGCCGATTATCTGGGCAACAAAAAGGTGTTTATGCGCTTTTTCTGTTACCTGGGCGGCCTGTCCTGTATCGGGCTTTACTGGTTTTCCCTTGAAAACATTTACCCGGGCCTCCTTTGCTATTTCCTGGCCCTGGTCGGTTACTGGGTCAGTTTTGCGATCAACAATTCCTACCTCCCGGATATCGCCTACCCGGAACAGCAGGACGAGGTAAGCGCCAGGGGGTTTTCCATGGGGTATATCGGGAGCGTGATCCTGCTGCTGATCAATCTGGCCATGATCCTCAACCCCGGCCTCTTTGGCATTACGGGAAGCGAAACGACCCCGGCCGAGGTACAGGCCATGCGCTATTCTTTTGTCATGGTGGGGGTGTGGTGGATTGGCTTCAGCCAGTACACCTTCTATCACCTCCCCAGGGGAAACCGGGTGGAAGGAGAACGCAAAAATTTGATTTTCAACGGGTTTAGGGAACTGCAGGCCGTATGGCGGCAACTGGCCGAAAACCCGGTCCTGAAGCGCTACCTGGGGGCTTTCTTCGTCTTTAGCATGGCGGTACAGACCATCATGCTCATCGCGGCCTATTTCGGGGAAGAGGAGATCGCCTGGGGATCGGATTCCGAACGCACCACCGGCCTGATCATCAGCATCCTGGTTATCCAGCTCGTGGCCATCACGGGGGCCACCCTGACGGCAAAAGCGTCCCGGGCCCTGGGCAATATCCGGGTTCTGATCGCGCTGAATGTGCTTTGGGTGGCCATCTGCATCTACGCCTATACCGTGGTTTCCCCCATGCAATTTTACATTGCTGCCGGGGCCGTGGGCCTTGTCATGGGGGGGATACAGGCCCTGGCGCGCTCCACCTACTCCAAGTTCCTGCCCGAGACTCAGGACACGGCCTCCTTCTTCAGTTTTTACGATGTGGCCGAGAAGATCGGGATTATCATCGGGACCTTTCTCTACGGGGCTGTGGCCCAGGCTACCGGGAGCATGCGGAATGCGACGGTCTTCCTGGTGCTTTTCTTCATAGGGGGGATCCTGCTCCTGCTCCGGGTCCCAAAAAAAATCCCCGGGGCATGACCCCGGGGACGGACTGTTCGTTTTCGTGATGCTTATCCTTTGGTGACGTCTCCCGATCCTGAGGTCTTCGAGTCCACTTTGCCCGGATTCCCCCGGTAATGTACATCGCCGGATCCCGACACGCGGGCGGTCAGGGATTCCAGGGCAGTTACCTTGACATCCGCGGAACCCGATACCTGTGCCTCCACGTTCCGGGCTTCCAGCTCATAGGCGTGTACATCCCCGGACCCGGAGATCCGGACCTCAAAAGTGCCGGCGGTACCACTGAGCCGGATGTCGCCAGAGCCGGAAAGGGTGGTTTCCACATGATCGCTGGCCACTTCCAGGGTGATGTCGCCGGAACCGGACATCACCACTTCAAAGTCTTGGGCTTCCAGGCGGGTCTTCCCGACGATGTCCCCGGACCCTGACATGGTTACCGATTTGATGGACTCCACGGGTACGGTGACCTGTATGCCCCCCGATTTCCAGGACGAGGGCTCGAGGTTATACCCTTTTTCGACCTTAATATTCAGGGTTCCGTTTTTAACCTCTGTGATGATGTGCTCGAGCAGGTTTTCCTCCCCTTTAAGGGTCAGTTCCCCTTCACGCCCCGATACGAGCTCCACATCGAACCATCCGGAGAGGGCCACACCGTCATAGGAGCCAACGCTCCGCTCCGTGGTGACCATATTCCCGTTGCCTTTGACTTTCTTGCCCCATTGGGCTGTGGCGGGCAGGGCCAGCATAAGGCATGTGCCTAAAATCCATACTTTTTTCATCTGTGTTTCTGATTTATGGGTGAGTTATTGCTTTTTGTTCAGGCTAATGCTGCCGTAATCACTTTGGATGCGCAGTTTTTTACCGCTGTTGGGGCTGCCGTGGTATCCCTCGTAATAGCGTTCGCTTGACTTTTCCCTGCTGATGTTTACTTCGAGGTCTTCCCTGCCTTTTACCCCGGCGTACTCGGTACGGATCTCAAAGTCAAAGTGATAGGCCGGGTCGTACCCGAGTTTGATCCCGGTGTAATTCGTGTTGATCATCACATCTCCGGCCCCGGCGGTCATCTCCTCGATCTGTATCCCGCCGTAGTCCGCCTCAAGGTCCAGGTTTCCAGAGACCTGCCCCAGCTTGACATTGACGTAGTCGCCCCTGCCGAGGACGTTATTCACCTTCCCGATTTCAACGCTGCCGTAATCGCAGTTGTAATCCAGGTTGTCCATCTCCATCACACTGGCATTGGTGTAGTCCGCACGAAGGATCAGGTTTCCCGTTTTTTCGAGGGTAAACCCGGAGTAATCCGCATTGATTTCCCCGCTGTTCATATACCCGATCCTCGATTTGGAGGTGTAGTCGAACTTGAGCTCGTTGTTCCGGCCCCTGAGTTCACCCAGGTCCAGACGGCCATAGTCGCAACTGATTTTTGCATGCCCATCCACGCGGTCGAGGATGATGTTGCCGTAGTCGTTGCTCAGGTTCACGCTGTTTTTAACAGGCATTTTCACGGTGTAGTTGATCTGCATATTCACGTTGTTGTTCCCTTTCCAGCCCCATCCGGACCCTTTATTGAAAATGGTGCGGGCCGAGACCATGCTTGAGGTGGCGTCGAAATCCACATCGATCTCTTCCAGCCGCTGGTTCACCTTGTTTTCGTTGTTGCCGTTTACGGTGATATGCACCTCGATCACCACCCGGTTCTCATCCCAGGAGTTCAGCACCAGGTTTCCGTAACTGTTGTCGATCTTAAGGAGCGCATCCGCATTGACGTTGAACTCCTTACGGATGGTCTTTTCCCGGGTGTGCTTTCCCTTGAAATCATTGGCCAGGGCCGGTGCGGCCGCGCAAAGGGCCATAAAGACGATAAGGGACCTTTTAAATAGTATTGTTTTCATTTGATTCGTTTTTGAATTGTTTGACTTCTTCTACACGCTCCATCACTTCCCGGAGCAAATCGATCCGCGTCTGGAAATTGGTAATCATGGCACTTAAAATGAGTTTTGCATCGCCCCCTTTGACCAGATCCTGCTCCAGTTTTTTGTAATCGTCCTCCAGCAGGGTCAGCTGGGCGAGGGTATCCTCGATAAGCGGTTCCGTTTCGGGGGTGCTCATCTGCCGCAGCTCGGTAACCTGAAGGGAAACCAGTCCTGCAAAATGGCGGGTGGTTTCAGAGGCTTCCGGGGAAATCCGGGCTACCTTCGCTTCCAGGCTCGGTTCTGAGCGGAAAAGGAAAACCGAGGAAGCGATCAGCAGGGCGATGGTCGCCGCAACAGACAGGTACCGCCAGCTGCCCGAGCCTTTTTTGCGGGCCGTGCCTTCGGAGGAGGCCTGCAGGCGCTTCAGGAAACGTTCCCGGTGCCCTTCTGAGGGGACTTCCCGGTCGAACGAACCCTCGAGGGACTTAAAAAGGGTTTCTAAACTTTGATTGTCTTTCATAACTGAAGGGATGTCATTTTTTTTCGCAAACTCTCTTTTGCCCGGGATATCATCGTCCGGCAATTGCCGTAGGAGATATCCAAGATTTCACTGATTTCTTCATAGTCGTATCCTTCGATCAAGTGTAAGGTCAAAGACACTCGGTAGCTTTCTTTAAGCTCTTTCATGGTTTCCAGCACTTTTTGAGCCATTCGTTCCGTACTTCCATGGTCAGCCGTATCCACTTCGCGATCTTCGACCTTGTACATGACACTTTCCAGACCTACCTCCCGCATTTTTTGCTGCTTTCGGTAGTGATAGATACTGTTGTTGACCACAATCCGTTTCAGCCAGGCCCCAAAGGTTACCTCCCCTTTGAATGTGCTGAGCTTGGTAAAGGCACTCAGGAAGGATTCCTGCATAATATCTTCGGCCTCTGCAGGGTTTTTGACGATTCTCAGGGCCGTGTTGTACATAGCCCGGTAGTACCGGTCGTAAACCTTCATTTGTGCACTCTGGTCGCCCTTTAAACAGGCTTGCAGCAAAACTTCAATATCTGTACTCTCGTGGCTCAAAAAGGTACTCGTTTGTCTTATAGATAAACCAATTTAAGGATTGTTACAGTTTCTTTGAAGGAATCGCATTGCCTTGGCACAGGAATTGCCCCAAAAGGATAGCAGGAAGGGTGCTCCTCAAGTGTTGTAACTTGAAAATGAGGTAATTGTTGAAATCCGGAAGCGCCCTCCGAACATGTCGCCCTGCAGAGGAGTGACAGAATGACTGATAAAATACACTATGGCAAGATCAAAATTTAT
Source organism: uncultured Robiginitalea sp. (assembly GCA_964624565.1). Lineage (GTDB taxonomy): Bacteria > Bacteroidota > Bacteroidia > Flavobacteriales > Flavobacteriaceae > Robiginitalea. Next base: position 3,520 of record CAZUZE010000031.1, on the reverse strand, counting down.
AGGAGTTGACAATCTGTCGCTTCAGCATATCGACGAGGACTCGGAGCTCATCCCATTGCTTACGCCAGAGGACGAGAAGGAGATGAATGACGAGGAGCTGCCCCAGACGCTGCCCATCCTTCCCCTCCGCAATACGGTGCTTTTCCCCGGTGTGGTCATCCCGATCACGGCAGGCCGGGATAAATCCATCCACCTGATCCGGGACGCCAACAACGGCCCAAAGGTCATCGGCGTGGTTTCCCAGAAGGACGAATCGGTGGAAAACCCCGGGATCAAGGATATCAATACCCTGGGCACGGTGGCGAAGATCCTGCGCGTGCTCCAGATGCCCGACGGCAATACGACGGTGATTATCCAGGGCAAAAAGCGCTTTGAGATCGCCGAGGTCCTTACCGAAAAGCCCTATATGACGGCCACTGTGCGGGAAGCCGCAGAGACCCGGCCCGACGAAACAGGAGTGGAGTTCATCACCATTATCGATTCAGTAAAGGAACTGGCGTTGAAAATCATAAAGGACAACCCGAACATCCCGAGCGAGGCGGCCTTTGCGATCAAGAACATCCAGAGCAATTCCTTCCTGATCAATTTTGTCTGCTCCAACCTGAACCTCCCGGTCGCGGACAAGCAGGAGCTGCTGGAGCTGGCGGACCTTCAGGAACGCGCCCTTGCGACCCTGAAGCACCTCAATACCGAGATGCAGAAGCTGGAACTGAGAAATGAACTGCACTCCAAGGTCCGTTCGGATATGGACCAGCAGCAGCGGGAGTACTTCCTGCACCAGCAGATGAAGACCATTCAGGAGGAACTCGGAGGCCTCTCCTACGACGAGGAAATCGACGAGATGGAGGCCCGGGCCCAGGAAAAACAATGGAGTGAGAAGGTGGCCGAGCACTTTGAGAAGGAACTCGCCAAACTGCAGCGGATGAACCCCCAGGTGGCCGAGTATTCCATACAGCGCAATTACCTGGACCTGATCCTGGAGCTGCCTTGGGAGCATTATTCCCAGGACCTGTTCGACCTGAAGCGGGCCGAACGCATCCTGGACAGGGACCACTACGGGCTGGAGGACGTCAAACAGCGGATCATCGAATACCTGGCAGTCCTCAAGCTGCGGCAGGACATGAAGTCCCCCATCCTCTGTCTGTACGGCCCCCCCGGGGTGGGGAAGACCTCCCTGGGCAAATCGATTGCCGAGGCGCTGGGAAGGGAGTATGTGCGCATGTCCCTGGGGGGCCTCAGGGATGAAGCCGAGATCCGGGGGCACCGCAAGACCTATATAGGGGCCATGCCCGGACGCATCCTGCAGAATATCAAAAAAGCAGGCACCTCGAACCCGGTGTTTGTGCTGGACGAAATCGACAAGCTCTCCTCCAGCTACCAGGGGGATCCCTCCTCGGCCATGCTCGAGGTACTCGATCCTGAACAGAATACGGACTTCCACGATAATTTCCTGGAGCTCGGGTACGACCTCTCCAAAGTGATGTTTATCGCCACGGCCAACAACCTCGGGAACATACAGCCGGCCCTGCTGGACCGGATGGAGATCATCAAGGTGACCGGGTATACCACAGAGGAGAAAATGGAGATCGCCAAGCGCCACCTGCTGCCCAAGCAACTCCGGGAACACGGGCTCAAACCCAAAGACCTGCGTATTGGGAAGCGGCAGATGGAAAAAATAGTGGAGGGGTACACCCGGGAATCCGGGGTCCGGGGCCTGGAGAAGAAAATCGCCAAAATGGTGCGGTACGCAGCCAAAAACATCGCCACGGAAACCGAATACGACCCCAAGGTCAGCCCAGCCGTTATTGAAAGTGTTTTGGGACCGCCCCGGATGGAGCGGGACAAATACGAGAACAACGATGTGGCCGGGGTGGTCACCGGGCTCGCCTGGACCAGTGTGGGGGGGGACATCCTCTTTATCGAATCCATCCTCTCGCGCGGCAAGGGGAGCCTGAACATCACCGGGAACCTGGGGCAGGTGATGAAGGAGTCCGCCACCATCGCCATGGAGTACATCAAGTCCAATGCAGAACTGCTGGGGATCGACCCGGAGGTGTTTGCAAAGTACAACGTGCATATCCACGTCCCGGAAGGGGCCACGCCCAAGGACGGGCCGAGCGCGGGGATTACCATGCTCACTTCCCTGGTCAGCCTCTTTACGCAGCGCAAGGTCAAGAAGAGCCTGGCGATGACCGGTGAGATCACCCTCAGGGGCAAGGTCCTTCCCGTCGGGGGCATCAAGGAGAAGATCCTGGCCGCCAAAAGGGCGCGCATCAAGGAGATCATCCTCTGTGAGGACAACCGAAGGGATATCCTCGAGATCAAGGAAGAGTACCTGAAAGGCCTCACCTTTCACTATGTCCGGGACATGAAAGAGGTGATCGACATCGCCCTGACCCGCCAAAAAGTCAAAAATGCCAAAATCCTCTGAGCGGGGTGCCTGATAGGGTCGGGCCCTCTCCAAGGTGGAATCCCTGAAGGAAATACGTACTTTTGAGCATGCAAAAGATCTCAATAGCCATTGACGGGCATTCCTCTACCGGGAAAAGCACCCTTGCCCGACAGCTCGCAAAGTCCCTCGGGTATGTCTATATCGATTCCGGCGCCATGTACAGGGCCGTAGCGCTCTATGCGCTTCGCAACGGCCTTGTCAACGGGGCACTGGACAAAGAGGCCCTGCTCGGGCGCCTGCAGGATATGGAGGTTGGTTTTGACCTGAATCCGCAAACCGGCCGATCGGAAATCCACCTCAACGGGGAAAACGTGGAGTCCCAAATCCGCTCTATAACGGTTTCCCGCCACGTCAGTGAAGTGGCAGCGATCCCTGAAGTACGGGAAAAGCTGGTCGCCCTGCAGCGGGATATGGGCCGGCAGAAGGGCGTTGTGATGGATGGAAGGGATATCGGCACGGTCGTCCTGCCGGAGGCCGAACTCAAGCTTTTTATGACCGCTGCCCCCGAAACCCGGGCGGCCAGGCGGTACAAGGAATTGCTGGAGCGGGGGGAGGACGTCTCCTATGAAGAGGTCCTAAAAAACGTCCGGCACCGGGATTACCTGGATTCAAACCGGGCCGTGTCTCCCCTGAAACAGGCTGAAGATGCCATCCGGCTGGACAATAGCGATATGGGCCTGGCGGAACAGTTTGAAAGGGTCCTCTCTTTTGCCCGGCGCGTCCTGGCTGAAAAAAATCAGGCGCCCGGGTAACCAGGCGCCTGAATACTTTTTGAAGGGGTTCTCAAGGGTTGGGAATGACCAGTATTTGCCCGGGATGTATCAGGTCCGGGTTATCCAGTATGTTCCGGTTGGCCTCAAAAATAGCCTTGTATTTCATCGGGTCCCCGAAATAATGCTTGGCGATCTTGCTGAGGGATTCCCCGCTGCGCACCTCGTGGCGGTGATAGACCGAGGTGTCCTCCACGATGATGTTCGCCAGAAGGTCTGAAGGTTTTTCGCCCCCCACTTCTTTGATTTTGTCCCAGAGAATGTCCTTCTCGTATTGAGTTTTTACCGTCCCTTTGAT
>CAZUZE010000030.1:0-14916 GCA_964624565.1 uncultured Robiginitalea sp. | reverse complement strand
TCAGTTCAGTTTATAGTGGATCTCCTGTGCCCGGAGTTGCTCCAGCAATTCCGAATTGATCTGTACCTTCTGCTTTCGGCTGCTCAGGTTGACCTTGATGGCTTCCTGCATCTCGTACACCACAAAATTAAGGGGGTGTTTCCCTTTAAAGGCGCTAAGGGTATCCTGGAGCATCTGGATCCGCTGTTCGTGCAATTGTTCGATATCGAGCTGGATGGTCAGTTTTTTGGCAAAGGATTCCATGACGTCCTGCAACAGCAGGCACTGGTTGAACTGCAGCCGGGGGTCTCCCTTTTTCCCGGTATCCCGGTTCTCCCAGCCTTCCCGGACAAAAACCTTCAGGTATAAAAACGCATTGATGGTCAGGAAATGGCGGAATTTCAGGTATTCTTCCCCGAAGATCCGGAACTCAAAGCTGTCGGAATAATCCTCCAGGGTAAAGGCGGCCCATCCCTTCCCGTTGCGCGAGACCCGGTGCTGTACATCTGTAATGATCCCCGCCACGGACAATTCCCTGTTTATCAGGGGCTCTAAATTTTGAAATGCATTGATTTCCGCATTGCAGAACGAATTGATTTCGGTGCGAAAATCATCGAGTGGGTGCCCGGAGATGTAGATGCCCACCACTTCTTTTTCACGCTTGAGGGTTTCGAGGCTGCTCCAGGATTCACATGGGGGGATCTCGGGTTCTTCGATCTGCACCTCACTGGCACCCCCAAAAAGGCTGACCTGGGCGGAGTTTTCACTCTCCTGGTATTTGGCGCCGTACTTCAGTACCTTTTCCAGGAAACTGATCCCGTCCGAGCCCTCCGCAAAGTACTGGGCCCGGTGGGCGTTCCCCAGGGAATCAAAGCCCCCGGCCAGGACGAGGTTCTCAAAGGCCTTTTTGTTGGCCGCCCTGAGGTCCACGCGTTTGGCCAGGTCGAAGACCGAACGGTAAACCCCGTCCTTTTTGCGGCTCTCCACGATGGTTTCCACGGCGGCCCGGCCCACACCCTTGATGGCACCCATTCCAAAGCGGATCTGGTTTTCCTTGTTGACGGCGAATTTGTAAAAGGATTCGTTGACATCGGGGCCGAGGACGTCGAGGCCCATCCGCCGGCATTCCTCCATAAAAAAGGTCACCTGCTTGATGTCGTTCATATTGTTGGAAAGCACTGCGGCCATGTATTCGGCAGGGTAGTGCGCCTTCAGGTAGGCCGTCTGGTAGGCGATATAGGCATAACAGGTGGAATGGCTCTTGTTGAAGGCATAGGAGGCAAAGGCTTCCCAGTCTTTCCAGATTTTTTCCAGGATTTCCCTGGGGTGGCCCCGTTGCTCCCCCCCGTCGAGGAACTGGGGTTTCAGCTTCTGGAGCAGGGCGAAGATCTTTTTCCCCATGGCTTTCCGCAGCACGTCGGCCTCCCCCTTGGTAAAACCGGCCAGCTTCTGGGAGAGCAGCATCACCTGTTCCTGGTAGACCGTAATCCCGTAGGTGTCCTTCAGGTATTCCTCCATCTCGGGAAGGTCATAGGAGATCTCTTCATCCCCGTGCTTTCGTGCGATAAAGCTGGGGATGTATTCCATGGGCCCCGGGCGGTAGAGGGCATTCATGGCGATCAGGTCATCGAAGACAGTCGGTTTGAGTTCCTTCAGGTATTTCTGCATCCCGGGGGATTCGTACTGGAAAATCCCGACCGTTTCCCCCCTCTGGAAGAGCTCGTAGGTCTTTTCGTCATCCAGTGGGAAGTCATCGGGCACCAGTTCGGTCCCCTGCCGTGCCTTTACGATTTTTACGGTGTCCTTGATCAGCGTCAGGGTCTTCAGCCCCAGGAAATCCATTTTCAGGAGGCCCGCGCTTTCGACCACGGAGTTGTCAAACTGGGTTACATAGAGGTCGGAATCCTTGGCGGTGGCCACGGGGACGAAGTTGGTGATATCGTCTGGGGTGATGATCACCCCGCAGGCGTGTATTCCCGTATTGCGAAGGGACCCTTCCAGTACCCTGGCCATGTTTACTGTGCGGGCCTCGAGGTCGTCTCCTTCGGAGATGCCGAGCAGTTCGTTCACTTTCTCGAACTCGTCCGCCCGGAACCGCTTTTTAAGCTCTGCCGGCTCCATCCCGAAGATCTTCCCGAACTTGGCCATGTTGGGGATCAGTTTGGCAATCCGGTCGGCATCCCCCAGCGGAAGGTCGAGGACCCGGGCGGTATCCCGGATGGAAGACTTGGCCGCCATGGTGCCGTAGGTGATGATCTGGGCCACCTGGTTCGCCCCGTATTTCCCGATGACATAGTCCATGACCCGGGAGCGCCCCTCGTCGTCGAAGTCGATATCGATATCGGGCATGGAAACCCGGTCCGGGTTCAGGAAGCGCTCGAAGAGCAAATCGTATTTCAGCGGGTCGATGTTGGTAATCCCAAGGCAGTAGGCGACCACGGACCCGGCCGCGGATCCCCTTCCGGGACCGACCGAGACCCCCATGTTCCGGGCTTCGCGGATAAAGTCCTCCACGATGAGGAAATACCCGGGATACCCCGAATTTTCAATGGTTGCCAGCTCAAAGTCCAGGCGTTCCATCAGTTCGGGCCCCAGTTCCCCATAGCGGTTTTTGGCCCCCTGCAGTGTCAGGTGCCTCAGGTAGGCGTTCTCGCCCCGCTTCCCCCCGTCCTGCTCGTCTTCCGGGACGCGGAATTCCGCAGGGATTTCGAATTTGGGAAGGAGCACGTCCCGGGCCAGTTCAAAGGGGGTGATCTTATCGACGATCTCCTGTATGGACACGATGCTCTCGGGCAGGTCCCGGAACAGTTCCTTCATTTCCTCCTGGGACTTGAAGTAGTATTCCTGGTTCGGGAGCCCAAAGCGGTACCCCCTTCCGCGGCCCACCGGGGTCGCCTGTTTTTCCCCTTCTTTTACACAAAGGAGGATGTCGTGGGCTTCCGCGTCTTCCTTCTCGCAGTAGTAGGTGTTGTTGGTAGCTACCAGGGAGACCCCGTGCCGGCGGGCAAGGGCCACCAGGCTCTTGTTGGCCCGGTCCTCATCTTCCTGCCCGTGGCGCATCAGCTCGACATAAAGGTCATCCCCGAATTCGTTTTTCCACCAGAGCAGGGCCTCCTCGGCCTGCTTTTCCCCGAGGTTGAGGATCTTGGAGGGAACTTCCCCGTAGAGGTTCCCCGTCAGGACGATGAGGTCGTCCTTGTACTGCCGCACCACCTCCCTGTCAATTCTGGGGACGTAGTAAAACCCTTCGGTATAGGCGATAGAGGACATTTTTGCCAGGTTGTGGTAGCCGTTTTTGTTCTTGGCCAGCATGACGATCTGATAGCCGTAATCCTTCACCGACTTGTTGTGGCGGTCCTCGCAGACGAAGAATTCACAACCCAGGATGGGTTTTATAGGTTCTTTCCGGTCGCCGTCTTCCTGCGCCCCGAGGCTTTTGTTATAGCTGTTGACTTCCCTGACAAAATGGAACGCGCCCATCATGTTTGCATGGTCCGTCAGGGCCACTGCCGGCATGTCCTTTCGCGCCGCTGCAGCCACCAGGTCCTTTATCTGTATGGTCGACTGCAGCACGGAAAACTGGGAATGGTTGTGAAGGTGCACAAAGGGGACCTCCTCCAGGGTCCTTTTGTTCTCCCTGATTTCCGCCTGGCTCAGGCCCGCATCCGGGGAAGCCTTTTTCCGGGCCAGTGCCTCGGAGGCCTTTTTGAGGTTTTTATGGGCTAACCCGACAGGGGCAATAGGCCCGGGGTTTGCCACGAGGAACTCCTGCAGGTACCCGGGGCCCAGGCCGAGGACTTCGGGCCGGAAGGCTTTTCTGCGGAGCAATTCCAGGAAGCAGCGGGCAGTGGCCTCCACATCCGCACTTGCGTTGTGCGCCTCGTCGAAGGGCTCCCCGAAAAGGTGGGCGTGGAGCTCCGTCAGGGTGGGGAGCTTGAATTTACCGCCCCGACCGCCCGGGAGCTGGCAGAGTTCGGCCGTATCCTCCGTGCAGGTATCCAGGACCGGCAGGGCTTCCAGAGGATTCGTCCCGGATTCCCGGTAAAACTCAGCGCCCATGACATTGAGGTCAAAGCCGACGTTCTGTCCGACTACAAAGTGGGTCCTCCCAAGGGCCTCTTTAAAGTCCTGAAGGACCTCTGCGATGGGCTTTCCTTCCTGCAGGGCCAGGTCGGTGGAAATACCGTGGATCTGTTCGGCATCGTACGGAATGTTAAAGCCATCAGGACGCACCAGGGTGTCGTAATGCTCGAGGAGGGCTCCCGATTTATCGTGGAGTTGCCACGCGATCTGGACGCAGCGCGGCCAGTTGTCGGTATCGCTTACAGGGGCGTCCCAACGTTTGGGGAGGCCTGTGGTTTCCGTATCGAAAATGAGGTACATGGGCTGTTTTCAGAAATTTGGGAGGATAAAAATATAGAAATGGAGCCGGCTATGGAAAGCGAGTTTTTAGGAGTTATCAACCAATAAAAAATCCCGTCCGGGGTGGACGGGATTTTCGCTGTCTTCAGGCGGATATCAGGAGAGGAGCTCTTCGTACATCCTGGAGGTGTTCAGCGCAGCCCGGATGGCGTCGCGCTGGCGGATCAGCAGGCGCTCAGTGGAAGGGGGCAGCTTCGAATCCGAATTTTTGAGGATCTCATTGTATGCTTCCAGGCTGGCCTTTTCCCCCCGGGTGACTTCCTCGAGGATCTTTTCGGTTTTTTCCGAGCTCATTACCGGTTTTAACCGCATCCAGACACGGTGCAGGTCTCCTTTGAGGCTTCCGCTTTCTTCGGGGACCTGGCCGTATTCCATAATTTCGGATTTCAGCTCAAAACCGAAGGCTCTCCGCTGTTTTACCTTGTCCAGGAGGAATTCCTTTACATAGGGGTCTTTGGCCTCATCAGCGGCCAGGTTATAGCCTTTTTCGGCATCATAAGTCTTTTCGAGTAATTCGTTCAGGTTGTTGGAAATGGTTTCTGTGTACTTCATAAATCTTTCGTCATTTTAAATTCTATCGGACACTGTCTCTCAGCGTCTTGCTATAATAGTATAACACTTAAGTAGCTGAAAAACAAATATATAAGTAGTTTTTACACAGCTTTAACACTTTTTGAGGCTTTTACCCGGGGAGCGGGACCCAAATTTTTGAAAATACGCGGGGAAGAATTGGGAAAGAAGCGTATATTTGCACCCGCTTTAAGCCCTGAGTGTAAGGGCTGGAACAGTACAAAGACTGTAAATAGGATTAATAACCGGGGTCGGGAACCCCATAAATTAATGTGATATGCCCGTAAAAATCAGACTTCAGAGACACGGTAAAAAAGGAAAGCCTTTTTACTGGATAGTTGCCGCAGATGCCCGTTCCAAAAGGGATGGCCGTTATCTTGAAAAACTCGGCACCTACAACCCCAATACGAATCCCGCTTCCATCGACCTGAACATCGACGCCTCGGTGACCTGGCTCGACCACGGGGCACAACCCACCGAGACGGCCCGCCGGATCCTCTCCTACAAAGGAGTGCTGATGAAGCACCACTTAAAAGGAGGGGTGCGCAAAGGTGCCCTTACCGAAGAACAGGCGGAGAAGAAATTCCAGGAGTGGATGGATGAAAAGGCACAGAAGGTAGCCGCCAAATCCGAAGGACTCGAAAAGGAAAAGGCAGAAGCCCGCGCCAAAGCGCTGCAGGCGGAAAAGGAATTGAACGAGAAGCGCGCCAAGGCGGCGGCTGAAGCGGAAGCGGCAGAGGCTGCCGAGGCGGAAGCAGCAGCTGCTCCCGCAGCCGAAGCCCCCCAGGCAGAGTCGGAAGTCGCTCCGGAAGCAGAGGCCGCAGCTCCTGCGGAGGCTGCCCCTGAAGCCGAAGCTGCTGAAGAGCAGGCTGAGGATAAGGCCCCGGAAGCGGAAGCAACCCCTGAAGCTCCTGCCGAAGAGGCAGAGAAGAAATAGCCCTGTCAGGCCATGCGAAAGGAGGACTGTTTTTACCTGGGTAAGATCGTCTCCAAACATGGTTTCAAAGGGGATTTGCTGGCCAAACTGGATTCAGACGACCCCGGCCAGTACGAAGAATTGGAATCAGTTTTTGTCTCCCTCGGGAACAACCTGATTCCTTTTTTTGTGCGCAGGAGCCAGCTCCATAAAACGAACCTCCTCCGCCTCTCCCTTGAGGATGTCGCCTCGGAAGAGGCTGCGGAACGCCTGATGGGCGCCGAACTCTACCTGCCCCTCTCCCTGTTGCCCGAACTTACCGGAAACCGTTTTTATTACCACGAGGTGATTGGCTTCCGGCTTCTGGACGCAGTCCACGGGGATGTGGGGTCCGTCAGGGGAGTCAACGACCAGGCTGCACAACCCCTGTTCATCGCCGATAAGGACGGAAAGGAGGTCCTCATCCCGGTCAATGACGATTTTATCACTTCGGTGGATCGCCAGGGACGCGCCATCCACATCCGCACCCCGGAAGGGTTGATCGACCTTTACCTGGGGGAACCCTGAGGGCCGGCCTTCGGGAGCCCAACCCACAACCACGGATTTTGTCAGACCCGGTATTCCGTTTTAAAGAATTTTCCCTGAGGCAGGAAGCCTCAGCCATGAAAGTGGGCACGGACGGGGTGCTGCTGGGGGCCTGGACGCCCCTTGAGCACAGGCCGGAGGCCATCCTGGACATCGGGGCGGGCACGGGCCTGATCGCCCTGATGCTGGCCCAGCGGTCCGGGGCCGGAACCATCGACGCCGTCGAGGTGGAGGCCGCCGCTTTTGAGGAATGCGTCGGGAACTTTGAGGCATCCCCCTGGGCGGACCGCCTTTACTGCTACCACGCGGGGTTTTCGGACTTTGCCCGCGAGATGGACCAGACTTACGACCTTATAGTAACCAACCCGCCCTTCTACGGGGAACGGGTTGGCAGCGGGGACCCGGCACGCGATCGCGCCCGCCAGGCCGCCTCCCTTCCCTTCGAGGAATTGCTCGACGGGGTAGTCCGCCTGCTGGCCCCTGAAGGCAGGTTCTGCCTGATCCTTCCATACCTTCAGGAGACTGCTTTTATCCAAGGGGCCCGGGAAACAGGGTTGTTTCCCTCCCGGCTCAACCGGGTAAAAGGCCATCCCGGCGCCCCTGTAAAACGCAGCCTGCTGGAGTTCACGCGGGAAGCAGGGGCGTGCCTGGAGGAGGCACTTACTATTGAAGAAGGGCGGCATAGCTACACCGACCGGTACAGGGAGCTTACCAGGGACTTCTACCTGAAGATGTAGGATCAGAGGTGGCGGCGGTAGGGCCGGGTTAGGCAGGTGGGGCCGCCACCGCCCTTCAGGCTGATCTCACTGCCTTCATACACAATGACGGTGGCACCGGCAGCCCTCAGGGCGGCTTCGGTTTCCGGGTTCCCTTTGGCCATCAGGCACAGGCGGGGCCCCAGGGCGAGCACGTTGCAGCCCAGGGAATCAAACTCGGCCTCCGGCACTTCGATCAGTTTAAAGCCGCGTTCCAGGAGCCCCGTGCGAAACCCGATGGGCATCAGGGGCGAATAGACCACGGCCAGGTCCCGGTCTACCGGGCTTAAGATGGACATCAGGTGAAAGACATCCGAAGGCCCCCTGAAATGGGGGAGATCTACGGGGATTACCGTTATTTCAAAGGGGTTCAGCAGGGCCCTGAGCTGTTCGATCCCGCTGGCATTTGTGCGGTAGGTGTGGCCCACGGCCAGGGTGTGCTCATCCAGCCAGGCGGCATCGCCTCCTTCCAGGGTGCCAGGGGCCTCAATACGTCCGAGGACCGGTATGCCGAGGGATTCGTAAAAGGCGTTGTGAAACGGGGGTTCCCCCCTCCGGGCCGCTTTTCCCATCCGGCAGAGGATCATCCCGTGGTCCGTGGCAATCGCCGCATCCCGGCAATAGAGGCTGTCCGGGGAGAGGCCTTCCGACGGCGGCATGGGCAGGACCTTAGCCCCTGTCGCTTCCAGGAGTTCCCGGAATTTCCGGTATTGGGCCACGGCAGCCTCAAAATCCGGTTCACTCAGATAGTTCAGGGACTGCCAGGTGGCGGCCAGGGTAGCGGCATTTTTAAAGGCGTATTCAACCGGCCTGATGATCACCGAGGCCAGCGGCAGGAATTCGGATTGTGCGGTAGTTCGTTCAGGCTTCATGGGGTGGGGGTTTGTTTTTCCATTTCATAAACACATAGACCGGGGTGCCGAGCATCAGGAGGAGGAACCCCCATAGGACAGAGGCTTCCCCTGCGCCGTAGATCGCCCATAGTGAAAAGGCGAAGGCCAGGCTGCCCAGGGTGAAGATACCCACCAGCGACCCACCTCTTCCGCCCCCCTTGAGGGACAGCATCACGTACGAGGCAGCGGCAAAGAGGTATGGGATCAGGGTGCAAAAAGTAGAAAGCAGGATCATGAAGCGAAACTGGTCCACCAGGCCATCTGTATAGTTCATCAGGATCACAGCGGAACTCAGGGTGCTCCCGATGACCATCCCCCAAAAAGGCACCCCGTGGCGGTTCTCTTTTTCAAACACCCCCGGAAAGAGCCGGTCGCGTGCCGTGGCTTCGGCTACCTGGCTCTGGATAAAGATCCAGCCATTGAGGGCGCCAAAGGAGGCAATCGCAACCCCGGCAGCGACAAAGCCCTCCCCGAACTGCCCGCTGATGATCCGCATGGCATCCGCAAAGGGCGCCGGCGAAGCCGCAAGGTCGGCCGCCGGGATCATCCCCATCACCACTGTGGTACTGAGGACATAGACCGCGGTGGTAATCAGGGTTCCGAGCATCGTGGCCCTGGGAATGGTCTTCTTCGGGTCCCGGACCTTGTCCGAGGGCACGGTCGCACATTCCACACCCAGGAAGGAAAAAAAGGTGAGGGCCCCGGTGGCAGCGATGGCCTCCCCCGCCGATAGCCCGCTGGCGTTAAACGGGGTGAAATTATCGGGATCAAAATAGAAGGCCCCCCCCACGATTACCACCAGGAGCGGGGCCAGCTTGAGGACCGTGGTGACCACCTGCAGCTTGCCGCTCGAGCGGACGCCCCGGGAATTCACCCAGGTCAGGCCCCAGATGGTGGCCAGGGAAACCGCCAGGGCCACAACGGGGTCCGTTTTAAGAACCGGGAAGAAAACGCTCATCGCGCTCACAAAGGCAACGGTGATGGCCGCATTGGCAATCCAGATCGACACCCAGTAACCCCAGGCGACCAAAAACCCGATATAATCCCCAAACCCTGCTTTGGCAAAGGCATAGGGCCCACCGTTGCTTTTGGGGAGCAATTTGGTCAGGGCACTGAATACGCGGGCGAGCAGCACGGCCCCGAGGGAGGAGACGAGCCACCCCAGGATGCTGATCCCCCCATAACCGGCAAGGGCCGAAGGCATCATAAAAATCCCGGCGCCCACCATATTGCCGATCACAAGGGCGGTGGTCATCCAGATGCCCAGCGACTGACCCCCTTGACTAGCTGGCACCCGGGAGGTCATTTATAGGGAAGAATTCCATATTTTTAAAAGTACAAATAAATCCACGCCATGTCCCTGAATTTTTCCATCGACCCCGATATCTCCAAAGCAGCCACCCTGCCCGCTTCCTTCTACAGGGATCCCGCGGTGTTCGAAGCCCTTAGGGAGCGTATTTTTTACCGGTCGTGGCAATGGATCGGGGATGACCGTCCCCTGGCATCCGGGTTGACGGCGTTTCCCTTCCTGCTTCTGGAAGGGTTCCTCGATGAGCCCATGGTCCTGACCCGGGACGCAGATGCCCGCCTGCATTGCCTGAGCAATGTCTGCACACACCGCGGGAACCTCGTGGTCGGGGCCCCTTCAAAAACCCGAAAACTGGTTTGCGGTTACCACGGGCGCCGGTTTGACCTGAGGGGGGGCTTTGAGCACATGCCTGAATTTTCAACGACCCAGGATTTCCCTTCGCCCTGCGACAACCTCCCGGCCTTTCCGCTCCGTCAGTGGGGCCCCCTGCTCTTCGCGGGCCTGACCCCGGAATTTGACTTCCGGGAAGTCATCGATGCCCTGTCGGAGCGGGTGGGGTTCCTGCCCCTTTCCGAATTCGTGGAGGATCCCTCCCGCTCGAAGGAGTACTACATCAACGCGCACTGGGCCCTCTATTGCGACAATTACCTGGAAGGGTTCCACATCCCCTTTGTGCACGACGACCTGAACGCTGTGCTGGACTACGGGGATTACCAGACGGTACTTTACAAATACGCCAACCTTCAGATCGGCTTTGCGGAGGGTTCGGACACCGTGTTTGACCTTCCCGAAGGCCACCCGGACTACGGAAAAAAGGTAGCGGCCTACTATTACTGGGTTTTCCCGAACATGATGTTCAACTTCTATCCCTGGGGGCTTTCGGTGAACCTGGTGGAACCCCTGGACCCGGGACGGACCAAAGTGACCTTCAGGAGTTATGTCTGGGATGCCTCCAAACTGGACCAGGGGGCTGGATCCGGCCTGGACAAGGTGGAACTGGAGGACGAGGCCGTGGTGGAAGGGGTCCACAGGGGGATCCGCTCCCGGTATTACAAGGCCGGCCGGTTTTCCCCCACGCGGGAACAGGGGGTACACCATTTCCATTCCCTCCTGGCCGAATTTCTGGGCAGGGAATAAAAGCCCCCACTATCGCTACGAGACCGTGGCGCGGGTCCCCGGGAAACAAAAACGTGCCCTTTTTGCGGTGCCTTCAAATGCAGATCATTCCCTTCTGCCGTATTGGTTTCTTAGGTGGCTTTAGCTACCTTTGGCGGAAATTCTGCACGATGAAACCAGACCTATTCGAAGCCCCGGATTACTACCTGCTCGATGAATTGCTCTCGGAGGAGCACAAACTCGTACGGGACGCCGCCCGAAGCTGGGTAAAGCGGGATGTCTCCCCCATCATTGAGGAGTACGCCCAGCGGGCGGAATTCCCGAAACAGATAATCGGGGGCCTCGCGGAAATCGGCGCCTTCGGGCCTTATATCCCGGTGGAATACGGGGGGGCAGGCCTGGACCAGATCAGCTATGGGCTGATCATGCAGGAAATCGAACGGGGTGACAGCGGGGTGCGCTCCACGGCCTCCGTACAGTCTTCCCTGGTCATGTACCCGATCTTTGCCTACGGGACCGAAGCCCAGCGGAAAAAATACCTCCCGGCCCTGGCCAGCGGGGAAATGATGGGGTGCTTTGGCCTGACCGAACCGGATCACGGATCCAACCCGGGAGGGATGACGACGAACTTCAAGGACAAAGGGGACCACTTTTTGCTCAATGGGGCCAAGCTCTGGATTTCAAATGCACCCTTTGCGGACATCGCCGTTGTTTGGGCCAAGAATGAGCAGGGCCGGATCCACGGGCTGATCGTCGAACGCGGCATGGAGGGGTTTTCCACACCCGAAACCCATAACAAATGGTCCCTCAGGGCCTCCGCCACCGGGGAGCTGATCTTCGACAACGTCAAAGTCCCCAAGGAAAACCTGCTGCCGGGGAAGAGTGGGTTGGGGGCCCCGCTGGGGTGCCTGGACTCCGCCCGGTACGGGATTGCCTGGGGGGCGATCGGGGCTGCCATGGATTGCTATGATACGGCCCTTCGGTATGCAGGGCAGCGCATCCAGTTCGACAAACCCATTGCGGGGACCCAGCTGCAGCAGAAAAAACTCGCCGAGATGATCACCGAGATCACCAAGGCACAGTTGCTGGCCTTCCGCCTCGGGCAGCTGAAAAACGAAGGCCGGGCAACCACTGCCCAGATTTCCATGGCCAAGCGGAACAACGTGGATATGGCGATCTCCATCGCACGGGAGGCCCGGCAAATCTTGGGCGGAATGGGGATCACGGGGGAATACCCGATCATGCGGCACATGATGAACCTGGAATCGGTCATCACCTATGAGGGAACCCATGACATCCACCTGCTGATCACCGGGTCGGACATCACCGGCCTGAGCGCCTTTAAATAGTCAGGGCCACAGTTGCCGCACCAGTTCCTGCATCTGCGGCAGGGCCTCCCGTGAAGAGAGGGCTGCACCGAGCAGCTGCCGGGCGCGGTCCAGGTTCTGCTCCGGGTAGGCGACCCTGAAATACCGGTCCCCCATGAGGTAATCCGTCAGGGCGCGGATGCCGTGCAGGGCCGGCATCAGTACCGCACCCCCGGCCAGGCATTCGGTTTCCAGGGGTTCCATCAGCAGCCCACTGTCCTTCCACCCAATGAGAAAGGCTTCAAACATGCCCAGGTCCGCCGGGGCTACAGGCGATATTGCTTCCTCAGCCCCCCCCTGGAGCACGGTCCGGGCCGCATCCCCGAAGTCGTGGAGCAGGTAGCCGGGCATCAGCGTATCGAGGTCGATCAGGCAAAGGGCTTTTTCGGTATGCGTATCAAAGAGGATGTTGCTCAGCTTGGTATCGTTGTGGCAAACCCGGACCGGGAGTTTTGAAAACGGGAGGCGCCGGCACGTATCGAAAAGCGACCCGGCCTGTTCCAAAAGGGCTTCGGATTTGGCCAGGCGCCCGGCCCGGGCCTCGCGGAGCGCCTTTTTTAATTGGGAAAACCGCCAGTGGATATCGTGGAACCGGGGCAGGGTGACCTTCAGGGTATGCGGGTCAAGCCCCGAGACAAGGACGTGAAATGCCCCCACGATGCGACCTGCCTCCCGGGCCATTTCCCTGGTCTCGGGTCTGCTGAAACTGGCAGATCCCGGGATATAGTCAAAAGCCCGCCACAGGGCCCCGGCCTTGTCGCGCACTACGGTGTCTCCCCCCGGAGTCCTTCTAAGGGTCAGCCCATGGTACCCAGGGCCTTTGAGGACGGGAAGTACCCGCTGCAGGTTCTCCATGATCCCTTCAGGGTCGGGAAAGACCGACCCGTTGACCCGTTGCAGGATGAAGCCGTCCCCCCGGGGGACATGCACCCGGAAGGTGTCGTTGATATACCCCTGGGCAATGCGTTCAGCGCGCACCCCAGCCCCCGTAACACCGAAGTGGCGAATTATTTCCAGGGGCTTGGTGCCGTCCATTTTGCGATGGGTTCAGCTGTTTTTCCAGAGGGGGGAGGGATAGTTTCCGGCACCGGAGAGCCGGGCCAGTTCCGCCATGGCCTGCTCCTTGTCGGCGGCGTAGGTAATGCCAAACCACTTGCTCTCCGATGGGATGACTTCGACCTGTGCCATTCCGGTCCGCAACATGTCCTGTATGACAAAAGGAAGATAGATCTCCCCTTTGGCCGGGTCGGAAAGGGTCTGAAGGAACGCCCTGAAATCCGATTCGATCTTTGGGAAGATGGCAGGCTGGCACACCCAGAAATTCATGCTGACCAGTTCCTCTCCGCTAAAGACCATGCCGCTGTCCGCATCCCGGATTTCGCCATCGGCATCGGCAATCTCCAGGCGCTCATCCACCGAAACCAGCGCGTTGCCCTTCTGACTGCAGACCCCCCTGGAAACAGACCCGTAAGGGGAGAGGGTGTCCTTTAGGGTATAGGCGACAATGCCAAAGGCGTCCCCCCCTTTTGTCCGCCGGATAAAATCGGCCGCCCGGGCATAGGCCGCCTGCCCGTAGTAGTCATCCGCATTGATGACCGCAAACGGATTCGAAATCACATTCCGGGCCGTCCAGACGGCATGGGCAGTCCCCCAGGGTTTGGGGCGCTCTCCTGCAAACTGGCTGCCCGCCGGGAGGTCGGTGAGTTCCTGGGCGAGCACGTCAAGGCTGACGCCCGCGGGCAGGCGGCTGCTGAGGTACTCCCGAAGGTAATCCACATTGTCTTTCTGGGTGATGACCACGATATGGGTGAACCCGTTGGAAATGGCATCGTGAATGCTGAATTCCATCAGAAATTCCCCATTGGGGCCTATATCGTCGAATTGTTTGAGCTTGCCGTAGCGGCTTCCCCGGCCTGCAGCCATCAGGAGTAAAGTCATAGAAGGTGTGTTTTAATGCCCCTAAATTACTATTTTGAGATCGAAAAAGGGGAAAGCCCGGAGGAATTGCCGTTTTCGTCCTTTTAAATGAACCCTAACGCGATACGGATGCAAAACCGACGTTCATTCCTCGAAAAAATGACCCTGGCCACTGCCGGCCTGGCCCTGGCCCCGCTGGCCGGGCATGCCCTTAGCGACCCCAGGGCAGAAGCCCCCTTGCGGGTGGGCCTCATCGGCCTGGGGCTGAGGGGCACCAACCACCTGAGCAACCTCTTGCTGCGGGCGGACGTGGAGATAACCGCCCTTTGCGATACGGATCCTGGCCGCCTGGAGCTCTGCGCCGGCCTTTTGCAGAAGGCCGGAAAGGCCAGGGTGCCGGCTTTCGGGGAGCATCCCACTTCCTACCGGGATCTGCTGGCCCTCAAAACCGTGGATGCGGTGGTTATCTCGACCCCCTGGAACTGGCATACGCCTATGGCGGTTGACGCCATGAAAGCCGGTAAATACGCAGGACTTGAAGTTTCAGCGGCCACCACCCTTGAGGAGTGCTGGGACCTGGTGAACACCCACGAGGCCACCGGGACCCATCTGATGCTCCTCGAGAACGTGAACTACCGAAGGGATATCATGGCGGTGCTCCGGATGGTGCGCGAGGGTGTTTTCGGCGAGCTCGTCCACTTCAGGTGCGGCTATCAGCACGACCTGAGGGAGGTCAAGTTCAACAACGGAAAGCAGCCCTATGGCGGGGGCGTCGAGTTCGGGGAAAAGGCGATTTCGGAAGCAAAATGGCGCACGGCCTATTCGCTCCACCGCAATGCGGACGTCTATCCCACCCACGGCCTGGGCCCGGTTGCGGTCATGGCAGATATCAACAGGGGAAACCGGCTGGTGAGCCTCACTTCAAGTGCCACCAAGGGGATCGGTCTCCACAACCACATCGTAAGGCAGGGGGGGGCGGACCATCCGAATGCAGCCCTCAAATTCCGGCAGGGCGATGTCATTACCTCCACCCTGGAGACGGCCCGGGGGGAGACCATCATCATAACCCATGATTGCAACCTGCCAC